>JAFLCL010000099.1 GCA_017303575.1 Deltaproteobacteria bacterium | reverse complement strand
CAGCGATCGGTGCCGCGATGGGCGGCGCAGCGATCGGCGGCGGCGCGATGTCACCCGGCGACGCGGGCGCGGCGACGGGCGCAGCGACCGGCGCGCCGATCGGGGGACCACCAGGCATGCCCGGAATCTGCGGCGCGCCCGGTGTCGTCGGCGCGATGGTCTTTCCAAGACGGGCTCGCAGATCCTTCTTCGGCTTCTTGTCTTCGGACATCTCGCCTCACGCCTCCAACCACCCGCTTGGCGGGGGAACATCGTCTTCGAGCGGGCCGCGCAGCACGCGAAAACCCTGCAATTCCAGGCAAATTCAATCGAGAGAGCGCCGCAAGGTATCCGCGCGCGGAACCCAGTGTCAAACGGGATCTCCCGTGGACCCGCGCGGGTACCTCGATGCTCGGCGGGGTTTCTCTTTTCTTCTCCACCCGTCCGTTGAAAGCTGCGACCCGGTTGTCCGCCGACCCCCAGCCTCTGCCCGCTTCCGCGCCCGCAGCTCCTGCGCCCGCAGGTCCTGCACCGACGCCCCCGAGCGTCGGTGTGCGACTGCGGCGGCTGGGGCGCGCGATCGTCGGGTACTTCCCGCTCACACCGCTCGGCGTGCTCGTCGCCGCGGGCGCCTTCGCTGCCGTTCGTTTCCTCGCCTACGTCCAGCTCGATCTCGTCTTCTTGGTGATCGGCTACGGCGCGGCAGGCATCGCGGCGGCCTCGCTCCTCTTCGTCCTCCTCGGTGCGCTGCGTGTCGCGTGGGCGCTGCGGGCCGCCAAGAGCGCGAGCGATCGAAAGCTCGAGACAGGTCGCTCGCTCCCGACCGGTCTCTCGCTGCCGCGCCTGCTGCTGCTGCCGTTCGTGCGCGTGCGCTGGACATGGGAGGCGCCCGCGGCCGACGTCGAGCTCGCGCCGCGCGGCCTGTCGGTCCTCGAGAGCGCGGCGCCGCGATCGCGCGGGCTGACGGATCACATCGCGCGGCGAGTGATCGTCGAGGACGCCTTCGGCCTCTCGCGCATCGCGTGGACGCACACGCAGCGCGCGTCGCTCGTCACGCTACCGCACGCGGGCGCGCTCAAGCAGCTGCCGCTGCTCGTGTCGATGGCCGGCGGCGACGACGTGCCACACCCGATGGGCGTGGCCGACGGTGATCGTGTGGAGCTGCGTCGCTACGCGCCCGGCGATCCCGCGCGCCTCATCCACTGGAAGGTGTTCGGTCGCACACGAAAGCTCATGGTGCGCATGCCCGAGCGCGCGCTCACGCGGGCCAAGCGCACGGTGAGCTACCTGGTGGCGGGCGAGCGTGACGAGGCGAGCGCCGCTGCCGCGCGCGTGGCCGTGGAGAGCGGCGTGCTCGGCAGCGAGTGGGTCTTCGGTGCGGACGGAACCGCGGGCGACGCGACCGACGCGCACGAGGCGACGACGAGCATCGTGCGATCGGTGAGCGCCAAGAACGAGGGCGCGATGGCGCTCGAAGCGTTCGTGTCGCGCGCCGAACGGACTGGGCCTGCTTCGCTCGTGTTGTTCGTGCCGCCGGTGCCGGGGCCGTGGCTCGGCCGTGCGCTCGCGGTCGCGAAGCGTCGCGGCAACCGCACGCGCATCGTGGTCGCCACCGATGGCCTGGACGTGGTGCCCGAGCGGCCACGGTGGTGGCGCTTCTTCGTGTCGATCCCGCCACGCGAGAAGACCGCCGCGCGCGAGCTCGACGAGGTGGTGCACGCGTTCGCGACGCTGCGCTGCGAGGTGGTCGTGCTCGACCGCGTGAGCGGTCGCCGCCTGGGCGAGGCGCACAGGAAGGCGCTCGAGGCGCTCGATGGCCGCGCCGATGCCAAGACCGAGAAGGCCGCGGACGAGGGGCGCGCCGCATGAGCGACACGCGCACCAAGGGCACGTCGATCGACGTGCGCGCAGACGATCCGTCGCGCGAGCCGTGGCTCTCCACGCTGCTCCGCACGCTGGTCTACGTGGTGACGGCCGCAGTGCTCGCGTTCCCGCTCGCGGTGCCGAGCGGTGTCTTCGGCGCGCTGCTGGGCGCGGGGCTGGGCGCGATCGCGGGACGCCTCCTCGCGGGCACGGCCGCGCGCCTCCACGTGATCGTGCTCGTGTCGCTCGCGAGCTTCGGCCTCGCGTACCTGCTCGCCGACGCCTTCGTGGCCAGCGACGCGATCGCGGACGCGATCGGGCCGAGCTGGACATTGAGCCTCGGCGACTTCTTGGCGTTCTTCGGGATCGTGGCCTCGGTCGCGACGGCGCTGCGCGCGGCGAGCGTGCGACACCGCGTGGTGGCGATCGTCGAGGCCGCGGTGGTCGCGCTCGCGTTCGCGAGCCTCGTGGTCTCGCATCGCAACGGCGCGATCCATCGACCGTATGCGATCGCCGATCCGATCCTCGAGCGCGGTGGGGATCCGACCGTCGCGATCCTCGTCATCGGCGCGATGGCGGCCGTGGTGATCGGGCTCCTCCTCTTGTCCGAGAAGAGCCTCCTCCGGTCGGTCGTGCACGTCGCGCTCGTGTTCGCGATGCTCTTGCTCGTCCTCTTCACCACGCACGTGGCGGGTCTGCCGCCGCCGCCGCCCTCGGGGGATGGGCTCTCGCTGCGCGACGACACCTCGCAGGGTGGAGGCGGCGGTGGCCAAGGTGGACAGGGCAACCAACAAGGCGGCCCGGACTTCCAGGACGAGTACGACCAGTCGGGCGCGCAGACGCCGGTCGCCGTGATCCTCTTGCACGACGACTACTCGCCGCCTGGTGGCACGTACTACTTCCGGCAGGACGCGTTCAGTCGCTACAACGGTCGACGTCTCGTCGGCGCGCAGCAGCGCGGCATCGACGAGGACGTCGCGCCTGGCTACCCGTCGCGCTCGACGCCGATCCCCGACTCGCCCGAGACGGGCGCGTTCCGCACCACCGTCGAGACCACGGTGGGCATGCTCGCCGATCACCCGCGGCCGTTCGGGCTCGAGTCGCCGATCGTGTTCTTCCCCGCGACCAACCCCGATCCCGCTCGCTTCCGTCGTGTGTTCCGCGTGCGCTCGGCCTCGCTCACGAGCGATGAGTGGTCGCTCGTGGGTCGTCGCGCGGGGAGCCCTCTCTGGAGCCCCGAGACGATCGCGCACTACACGCATGGGCCCGACGATCCTCGCTACCGCGCGCTCGCGGAGCAGATCGTGGCAGAGCTGCCGGAGGAGTACCGCGAGGATCCGTTCGCGAAGGCGCTCTCGATCACGCAGTGGCTCGGCGAGCACGGCACCTACTCGCTGCGCTCGCGCCACGCGGGCGCGACCGATCCCACGGCGGACTTCCTCTTCGGCGACGTCACCGGCTACTGCGTGCACTTCGCGCACGCGACAGTCTTCTTGATGCGATCGATCGGCCTGCCTGCGCGCGTCGCCACCGGCTACCTGTCGTCCGAGAGCGGTCGTCGCGGTGGCTCGGCGATCCTGCTCTCGGGACAGAACTCCCACGCGTGGCCCGAGGTGTACCTCGAGGGCGTGGGCTGGGTCGTCGTGGACGTGATGCCCGAGCGCGCGCTCGATCCGCCGCCGGGCACGCCCGACGAGGAGCTCCAGCAGCTGCTCGCCGAGCTCTTGCGCGGCAACCGCATCATCCCCGACGACGGCTCCGAGCCGCCCACGCCGATCAACGAGATCGCGCGCGACCTCCGCACCGTCGGTGGTCGCATCGTGCTGAGCCTCCTGACGCTGCTCTTCGTCTTGCTCTACGCGACGAAGAACTGGCGCTACTTCGCGCCGATGTTCGCGACGCGACAGTCCGCCGCGCGCCTCTACCTGCGCTCGGCGCTCGATCGTCTCGCGGAAGGAGGCCTCGTGCGCGAGGACGGCGAGTCACGCGAGGCCTTCGCCGAGCGCATGCGCGCGCGCATCCCGAGCCTCACGCCGCTCTCGCGCTGGGCTGAGGCCAGCAAGTACGGCGGCAAGCTTCCGCCCGACGCGCTCAGCCGCGTGCGCGGTGCGTACGGCGCGTTCGAGCGCGAGCGCGCGCGCACCGTGCCCTGGTGGCGACGCGCGCTCGGCCTGATCGATCCGTTCTCCTGGCTCCGCGTGAAGTGACGCGACACCGACTCTCTGGACCGAGGCAATGATGGACACCGACACCGACACGACCCCCGGCAACGCGTTCGCGAAGGCGCAAGCAGCGCAGGCAGCCGCGTCTGCGAGCGCGAGCGACCCGACGGGCAGCCCGCTCGAGAAGGCCGGTCGCGTCGCGGATCGTCTGCGGGCGCGCCTCACCGCTGCTGTGAAGGGACGCGAGGACGTGATCGAGCTCCTGCTCGTCGCGCTGCTCGCCGATGGCCACGTGCTGCTCGAGGACTACCCGGGCTCGGGCAAGACCACGCTCGCGCGCGCGCTCGGGTCGGCGATCTCGGAGAGCCCTGGATCGACCAAGCACATCAGCGCGTTCCGCCGCATCCAGTTCACGCCGGATCTCTTGCCCTCGGACATCACGGGCACGAACGTGATGCAGCTCGAGACCTCGAGCTTCGTGTTCCGTCGCGGGCCGATCTTCGCGCACGTGGTGCTGGCCGACGAGATCAACCGCACCTCGCCCAAGGTGCAGGCCGCGATGCTCGAGGCGATGGCCGAGAAGCAGGTCACCGTCGACGACGAGACGCACAGGCTCGATCAGCTCTTCTTCGTCATCGCGACGCAGAACCCGCTCGACCTCGCGGGCACGTATCCGCTGCCCACGCCGCAGCTCGATCGCTTCCTGTTCAAGATCGCGATGAAGCACATCACGCGCGACGCCGAGCTCGAGGTGCTGGCCGCGTATCCCAAGCCGCACCTCGACTACGCGGCGGAGATGCCGGGCGTGACGCGCGACGAGGTGCTCGCGGCCCGCACGGCGCTCCGTCAGGGCGTGGCGCTCGACCCGGCGTTCCGCGAGGCGCTCGTCGATCTCGCGCGCAGCCTCCGCGCCGACAAGCGTGTGCTCCAGGGCGCGTCGACGCGCTCGCTCGTGCTGCTCCTGCCCGCGCTGCAGGCGCGCGCGCTGCTCGCGGGACGCGACTACGTGAGCCCGCACGATCTCGAGGTGCTCGCGCCGCACGTGTTCGGTCACCGCCTGGAGGTGGCGCCCGGCATCGACGACATCGCCGCGATCGTGAAGGAGCACACGGGACGCGAGGTCGAGAAGCTCTCCCGCAAGGCGCTCAAGTAGTCCGCACCCCATGAGATCTCGCGCACGTCAGATCGGCCTCCTGCTCGCGATCGCGTCGAGCCTCGTCTCGATGGTGGTCGTGCACGCCCAGGGTGATCCGCACGCGCCGCCGCTGCCTCCCGGTGAAGAAGCGCCCGACGATCGGGTGCCGGAGTCGATCGAGCCGCAGGTGGAGATCGCGCCGGGCGCGCTCGCGCAAGACGCGTGCAGCGTGATCGCGGGCTTTCCTTCGGAGGGTCTCGAGGGCACGCCCGAAGAGCTGCGTGCGCACTGCGAGGCCGAGCAGCAGCGGCACTTCATCCGCGCGAGAGAGCTCGCCGAGGACATCCTCGATCGCGACCCGCGCTCGTTCGCTGCGCACTACGTGCTCGGCTACGTCTACCACTACGGCGAGGCGAACTTTCCGCGCTCGCTCTACCACCTGCGTCAGGCGCGTCAGCTCTTTCGCGAGCGCTTCGCGGAGCCGCCGCAGCCGGGGCAGCCGTGGCGATGGCACGCGTCGATCCTGCGAGAGCTGGTGTGGGCGCACGGGGATCTCGAGCAGTACGACGAGCAGCTCGCGGTCGCGGCTCGCTACAACGAGCTCTACTCGCCGCACCTCATGGCCGAGACGGCGTGGCCGCTGATGAAGCTCCGCCGGTTCGAGGACGCGCGCAGCGCGGCGGCGCTGGGTGAGGCGTCGGGCGATCCGATCCAGCAGGAGATCGCGCTCAACGCGCGCTGCGCGATCGAGTTCGAGGCAGGCGACGAGACCCGCAGCTACACGGCCTGTCGCGCAGCGCTCGACCTGCGAGGCGCCAACCCCGACACCCAGAGCGCTGTGGACTTCACGAACTTCGCCGAGGCCGCGCGCTCGGTGTTTCGTCTCGAAGAAGCGGAAGAGGTCGGCCTGCAAGCGACGCAGGCGCAGCTCAGCTGGTACGGCAATCCCTACATCGAGATCACCGAGCTCTACATCCGCGAGGCGCGCTTCGCGGAGGCGCTCGCGATGATGCGCGAGGTGAACCCGTACCGACTGCGTCGTCCGCCGCACGTGCAGGACGCCGATCGCAACGAGGCACGCCGCACGCTGAGCGAGCTCTTCGTGGTGCTCGGTCGCGGGGAGGACGCCGTGCGCATCACGACCAAGGCGATGCTCGCGCCCGATCGACGCGCGCACAACAGCCGCGACCCCGCGCAGGATCTCGCGATCAGCGCGCTGCTCGATCGCGCCGCGCGGCGCATGCGCGCGGAGGAGATCGATCAGATCACGCTGGGCGCGAGCGTGGGGGACCGCCTCCTCGCGTGGGGTGAGATGACGAGCCTGCGGGTGCAGGCGTGGTCCTCGGGTCGTCAGGCCGCGCGCGCGCTCGCGGACGAGAGCCGCCTGGTGGGCACGTTCCAGATCGGTCGCGCGCGCTCGGCGGTGACGCCGCCGTGGCTCGTCGGAGATCTCGTCGACGTGCTCGGCCCCGGCGTCGTGGCGGCAGCGGTGCGGCGGGCGCGACGCGAAGATCCGCGGGAGGACGCGCCTGCCTACTACGACGCGTTCGAGGGCGAGGCTGCGCTGCGTGGAGGCGACCCCGATCGCGCGTGGGAGCTCTGTCAGCGCGCCTCGACCACGCTGCCGCGCGCGGAGTCGCTGTTGCTTGCGCGGGTGTCGGTGATCTGCGCCGAGGCCGCGCGCGCGCTGGGACGTCGCGACGATGCGCTCGCTTCCTATGACGCGGCGATGCAGGTCGATCCCGGCGTGTTCGTGCGCATGGGCATCGCACTTCCCTCGCGCATCAGCTCACGCGGCGGCGACGTGCCGGCCGAGGCTGCGTCGTTGCTCGCGTGGAGCCCGCGCTTCGATCAGGAAGACCTCGGCTTCCGCGTGGACGTGGACGGCGACGCGAGCCGGCTGCGCATCTGCCTCTCGTCGCACAGCGGGACCTCGGGCGCGCAGTACGCGTGCGTGGACGTGACGCGCGAGGCCGCGGAGGACGACGAGCCGTTCCTCGCGCGCGCGGTCGCGGAGTTCCACCGTCAGGCGTTCGCGCCTCGGGTCGATCTCACGCAGACGGATGCGAACGGGCTCGATGGGTCGAACACGGTCGTGCGCCAGCCCCTCGACACGATGCTCGGCACCGACCTGATGTCGGACGAAGCGACCGCACCCTAGCTCTGGCCCCGTCGTTAGCTCTGGCCCCTTCGTAGCTCTGGCCCGCTTCCGAGCTCTGGCCCTTTCCTAGCTCTGGCCCTCTCGTCGCTCTGGCGGAACACTCCGCCAGGCGTCCGCCAGCCCGCCAGATCTCGCGCGAATTCCTCGACGTTCTGCGCGCGATCGTCCGGACCACTCCGTGCTCCAGGGACCGTCGGAGGTTCCCGTGGCTCGTCGCATTCGATGGTTCCCGCCTGGCATTCGCTTCTACGAGGTCATCTGCAAGTGCTCGGGTGACGAGATGCTGCTGCGCCCAGATGCGTCCGCGGTCGTCTTGCTCGCTGCAGCGCTCGCGAGGGCCTGCGGGAAGCACGGCGCCGTCCGGCTCGTCGCGTTCTGCTTCGTCTCGAACCACTTCCATCTCATCGTGATGGTGTTGGACGGACCGCAGTTGAGCGACTTCATGCAGACCCTGAATCAGCAGATCGCTCAAGACTTCAACCGGATCCGCGAACGTTCGGGGCACTTCTTCGCGGGTCGCTTCAAGCCGCTCGCCATCCTCGACGAGAACAGCCTCCTCGAGCGCCTCGCGTACGTCCACGCGCAACCCGTCCACCACGGGCTCGTGGAGCGCGTGGAAGACTGGCCCGGACTGTCGAGCTTCCGCGCGGTCTGCGCGGGTGAGACCGTCGTCAAGGTGATGACGTCCGCCACCGTCGGCGCTCGTGAGATCCGTATCCCACTCGCAGCGGTACCCATGTGGGAAGGAAGATCCGCCCGCCAGCAGCGTCTGCAACGTCGCGCGCACAAGCGCGTCATTCAGGAGCGGGAGCGAGAGAAGGCGCTCGAGCGCTCTGCCACCGCGACGGAGAGCTCCCTGCCTGCGCCCGCGACGCTGGACCCATCACGCCACCGGCGCACCGACCCCTACTCGCGGCCGACCGGCCCGCGCAAGCGGACGCAACAACCCTGGGCCCATGGGAGCCGACGCGATGTCATCGCCTACCGTGACGCCTACTCGCAGGTGCGAGCGAGTCATCGAGTAGCGTCGGCGCGGTTCCGCGCGTCCGGACAGCTATGCGCTTTTCCGGTGGGAACGTTTCCTCCGTGGATCATGGAGGCACGCGGCCGACCGTGAGCTGAGTGAGCATCGGAGTGCGATGGCCGTCGCGAGCGCGCGACGGCGGACGTGTGCCTGCCGACCGCATGGTCGAGCAGGCTGCACGTGCTGTGGCATCCGAGTGGGTCGCGCGATGCTTCTCCCGCGTGCCAGGCGCCCGAGGAGGCGCGCCGAGACCCACCATCGCGCGTGGTTGGGCTTCCTGTGGGGCCCTTCGACGGTCGACCGACGGCCTTCTCCAAGGGTCTGACCCTTACTCAGTGCACGGAGTAGACGAAGCTGGCCTGCGGGAAGCCCTGGTAGCGCTCGACGATGCTCGCGTGCGGCACCGTCGCCCCCTCGACGTAGCGCGCCGCGAGCGCCTCCGCCGCGGCACGATCACCCGTCGCCTTGATCGCCATCACCGCCGTCATCAGCTCACGCACCGCGGCCGGCAGCCGCGCGAAGTCGATCGTGAACGCCCCCGTGTGCGTCCCATCGACCGCGAGCGCCGCCGCATCCCACGTGATCGCGCCCTGATCGATCAAGAACCCGATCTGCACCGCCGCGAGCTGGCTATAGGCCTTTCGCTGTCCCGTCGGCGTGTACATGCCGCGCGAGATGTGACCGAACGCCCACACGATCGAGTCGAGGTACACCTCGCGCGCCTGCGCATCCGTGAGGATGCCGCGCTCGCGCAGCAGCTCGACGAAGAACAGCGCACAGCTCTGCGCCTTGAGCTCCTCGAGCATCGACGCCAGGGCGCCGCCGAAGGCTTCGTCGTCGTTCTGCCCGCTCGGCGCGCGGTAGTCGTGCGAAGGCCCGAGGTTGTGCCCCGCCTCGTGCAGGATCGTCGACAGCAGGCCCGAGGTCTGATCGTCGGAGTAGATCGCCATCGCCTCGCTGCCGAGCAGTGAGCTCGCCTGCGCGCGACGACGCGCGAGGCTGTCGGCGTCCGTGTAGAGGTTGCTCATCGCGACCGTGCGACCGCGGCCCTCGTCCGACACCGGGCCCCAGTTCGGAAGGCTCTGCCCGATCGTGGCGCCGAACGCATCGCGGTCGTCGCCCGCGTTCACCACGATGTCGATGAAGTCCGGCAGCGTGAACGCCACCTCGCGCGCCGCGTAGCGGTCCGAGACGAGCGACGCGAGCGAGCCCTCCATCTCCGCGCGGAGCGGCGTCAGCCGATCCTGCCACACCAGTGATCCCTGGTTGATGCGCGCGAACGTGAGGTGGAAGCCGGCGTGGATCGAGCACGGCTCCCAGTAGGTCTCGTCGGGCCCGACGCGCACGTACCACTGCGAGTTGCGCGCGCTCATGCGCGACCACGCCTCGTCGGCAGGGGTCCAGTCGTTCGTCTCGAACCCGCTCGCCGCGGCGCGCAGGTAGGCGACGAGCGCTGTCTCGTTCGGATCGGTCATCGCGTCGGCCGCCGCGCGCAGCTCCGCTGCGATGGGGCGCATCAGGTCCGCGTAGGCCTCGTGGTAGGGCACGGCGACGAGACCGTCGCCGGTCTCGGCCTCGCGCACGACGCTGAAGTGGCCGAGCAACGCCTGTGCATCGGGGCGCGCCTCGAGCGTCGCGCAGAACGAGTCGTCCTGGCCCTGCATCGCTGCCGGGTACACATCCACGGGCTGTCGCGGCGCGCCCTCGATCGCCGAGCAAGCGGCCTCCCGCTCGGTCGTCGAGCCGCGGCACACTGGGCCCCAGTTGCGACGAAAGAGGCTCGCGCTCGCAGTGTCCGACGCGTCGAGGCGCGACGTCATGGCGTCCATGCCCGTCTGTCTCGCGTAGAGGCGATCGACCATCCCCGCGACGTTCAGCATGTGGCCGACGAACGCGCGGTGTGCCTCGGGCAGCGCCGCGATCTCGGTCTCGACCAGCGTGGGCGCGGCATGGTCGAGCTCCGCCACCACGAGCGCGCGACGCGGATCGGTCGGCGCGGCGACGCGCGATTCCGCCGCCACGCGGGCGATCGCCCGATCCAGCGCCTCACCGTCGAGCGACGGGGTGCTCGGATAGAAGAGGAGCGCGCGCACCTCGTCGGGGTCCGGCTCGCCGTTGCCGTTCGCGTCCTCGGCCCAGAAGAGCGGCAGATCCAAGCGCAGCGCGAGCTGGTTGAAGCGCGCACGATCGATCTGCGCCTCGCGCATCGAGGTCGTGGTGCGCTGCGCGCCGCCGCACGATGCGAGGGCCAGGGCAGTGAGCGCGACGGGCGCGCCGACGAGGAGAGAGCGAGTCTTCGACATGGTGGCCGCCGACGTAGCACGGCCTCGCGCACGCGTGGATCGTGGCCTCGAGCGCGCGGGCTTGGGTACGCTGGCGCCCCATGGCCTCGAAGAAGAGCCCCGCGGTGAAGAGCACCACGACGAAGAGCCCCACGGCCGAACGCGCGACGCGGAAGATCCCGACGAGGGCCGCGCCTCGGGCTCGCGTCGCCGCAGCGGGCCCGGCGCCGAGCGCCTCGTCGGCGACGCGCGCGCACGAGCCCGATGACACACAGTTTCGTGCGCGCTTCGAGGCCATGGATCGTGCGCTCCGAGCGAACCCCGACGTTCGCGTGCTCGCGCCTTCACGCCTCGTCACCTCGCCCGTGAACGCACGCATGGTCCGCATGGCGCTCGAGCAGCTCGAGCAATCGAGTGGCATCTCCAGCGCCGAGCTCGCACCGTACGCGCCTCACCTCTTCGGCACCGTGCTCCACTGGCTCGGGCCCACCGACGCGACAGGGCTTCACCGGCTCGGAGGCGAGGTCCGGTTGCAGAGCGTGGGCGCGCTCACGCGTGCGTTCGATCCCGCACCCTCGTGGCGCCTCTTCGATGATCACCCCGGCTCGGGCGACGGCGTCCTCACGCTCCTCCGCCCGCACGAGGGACGCTGGCAGCTCGGCGTCTACGAGGACGGGGTGGTGCATCCCATGGACATCGACGTGCGCGAGTACCTGGACGCCCTCGTCGATCTGCGCGCCGTCTTCGGCCTGCAGTGGTTGTTCGTGCGCGAGAGCCGTCACCGCGCAGGTCTCGCTGCGAAGCTGGACGCGCTCGCCGCGCTCCTCGATCTCGACGTGTCGAAGTACCGCGCACGCCTTCGCTGACCCGCTCGCGCGCAGACGGCGCTCCGACACGCGCGCTCGCGTCGACAGCGCGGCCTTCGAACTCTTCGATCGCTCGTACTACGGTGCGCGCCCGAGCCGTCGTGCACCCCGATCCGATCCACGATCCGCGCTGTCTCGTGACGAGCGAGACGCTCTTCGTCGATGGCGCCAACGGCGTGTGCCACGACCCGCGCGTGGGCGACCCGAGCCCGTTGCGTGCCATCGGTCTCGTGGTCGCGACCGCGCTCGTGATCGCGTGGCTCACCCGCGAGCGCCTGCCTTCACGTCGGCGCGCAGCGTGGCTCCTCGCGCTCGCGCTCGGGGCAGCGCTGCCTGGCTGGCTCGCGCTCTTGGTCGTGCGCGCCGATGGCCCGATGCAGATCAGCGCATCGGCAGCCGAGACGAGGCGCCTTCACGACACGCTGCGTGGCTTCGCGCGCGAGCACGGGTGCGCGGAGGTGCGTCTCGATCACTGCCTCACGTGCGCGCCGATCGCGCGCCTCGCGCTGTCCGGGCTCGCGTGCGAGCACCCCGCATCGATCGAGCTCCACGAAGACGCCGCCTCCGGCCCGTGCACGATCGAAGGCGACACGCTGATCTGCGGGAGCTCCGCGCGATGATCCCCATGTGGGTCGCGGTGCCTGCGATCGCTGCGGCGGCCGCGCTGGGGCTGTCGATCGATCACGCGCTCGGTCGGCCGCTCGCTGCACACGGTCCGCTGGCGTGGGCGCTGCGTGTCGCGCTGGGGCTCGCGATCGTGCTCGCCTTGCTGCTCCATCCCCTCGCGCTGGTCGTGCTCGTCGGCGCGCTCGTCCTCGTCGGCAAGCAGCGCCCATCCACGATCGTCGACCCGCGTGCGGCGCGTGGATCACTGGTCGCGCTCGGCATCGCCCTCGTCGCGATCACGCTTCGCCCTGCGGCGCCGCTCTTCTGGGACGAGCCCGTCTGGCTCGCGAAGGTGCGCCTCGGCCCGCTCGTGCTGCGCGAGGCCGCGCTGGATCCGAACGGGACGCTGGCGCCTCGCGGCTATCCCATCGTGGGCTCGCTCGCAGAGAGCCTGCTCGCGTGCGGGCGCGAGGATCTCGCCGCGACGATGGCGGGGGCGGCGGCGCTCGTGGGCCTCTCTGTCGCGTGTGTGCTCGCGGTCCTGCCACGACGACGCGTGCTCGCGTGGTGCGTCGCGATGCTCACGATGCCACTCGTGTGGATCCACCTCCGCAGCGCGCACCTCGACCTCGTCGTGGGGCTCCTCTCGCTCGCGATCACGCTCGCGCTGTCGCACGCGCGCGAGGGAAAGCGCGGCGCGCTCCACGCGGCGTTGCCGATCGCGTTCCTCCTCGCCGGCACCAAGGACGAGGGCATCGTGCACGTGATCGCGGCGTGTCTCGCGCACGGCCTCGCGTCACGGGCGCGACCTCGCGACGCCGCGCGCGAGAGCGGTGCCGTCCTCCTCGCGGCGCTCGCGTCGTTCGCGACGTTCCGCGTGCTCCTCGCCGTGCACGGCGTGAGCGACGACGATCACGCGCTCGCGTTCGCGGGCATCTCGCACGCGCCCGCGATCGCGATGGAGCTCGTGCGCGCCGGCACCGACATCGCGTCGTTCGGCGCGGCGTGGCCGATCACGATCGCGATGGGGCTGTTCGTCGCGATGCGCCCTTCGATGACGAAGGCGCGCGCCCTCGCGGGAACGCTCGCCCTCCAAGCCGGCATGCTCGCGGTCGCGCTGCTCTTGGGCACCGAGCGTCTCGTCGCCTTCACGCTGGACGGCACGGTGTCTGCGCGCCTCCTCGTGCAGCTCGCGCCCACCGCCGCGTGGCTCGTGTGTGAAGCGCTCGCCTCGCTGGCGCCGCGCGAGGTCACGCCAGCAGCGTCAGCGTAGGACCTCGAAGATCACGCAGGGCTGCCACTCGCGGTAGGCCTCGGCGCTCTCGAAGAGCTCGCGGAAGCGCTCGGGGTGCGCGCGCGCGATCGAGGTCGCCTCGTCCCGATCGAGCACCACGACCCGGACGCGCTCCTCGTCGATCCACCGCAGCAGCGAGTCCTCCCGCACCGGATCGTCGGGATAGAAGGCGATGCGACCGCGACCATCACGACGCGCGAGCCGACCCGGCAGGCCGAACGTGCGATCGTAGCCGAACGCCTCGTCGTCACCGATGCGCATGCGCGCCGCACGCCACAGCGGCTCCTGCGCGTCGATCGCGTACGCGGTCACGCGCTCGTCGGGCGGGCGCTCCATCAGCGAGAGCAGCGTCGGCCCGCCGTCGGTGAGACCGCCGAACGAGAGCGCGAGGCCCGCGAGCGTGAGCGCGATCGCCGATGTGCCGATCGCGGCGCGCGCACGCGACGAGAGCCGCTCGGAGGCCGCGATCGCGAGCGCGATCAGGGCGCCCGGAACCGCGAGCGTGTAGCGAGACCAGAACGCGCCGGGCGTCGCGAGCGTGGCAACGATCGTGAGCGCCGCAGGGATCGTCGCGGGTCGGAGGGCGCGACGAAGCTCGGCGTCTCGTGTGATGGCGACGGCGATCACGAGCGCAGCGGGCAAGAGGCCGAACGTGAAGAGCGGACCGAACCCGCCGATGCGCATGTCGAAGACCCACCGATCGGGAGAGACGATCGTCCAGCTCGAGAGCACGCGCATCGGCCAGCTCATCGACAGGTACGGCTCGGGCAGGTTGCTCGAGGAGAGCACCGACATGGGGATCTCGCCCGGGAACCGCAGCGGTCCGAGGTTCAGCTGCGCTGGCCAGATGGGGTTGCCGTGGTCCCGCAGGTTCTCGAGGTACTTCCACACTCCGATGCCGAGCGCGCTCGCCGCGCCGACGATGCCTTGAGGCGCGCGGTTCTCGCGGATCGCGCGCACGAGCAGGGTGAGCAGCGCGACAGCGACCACCGGCGGCGCCGAAGGCTTGCTGCCGAGCAGGACACCTGCCGCGACGCCCGCGAGGATCTCGCTGCCCTCGTGGCCGCGCGCCGTCGCGAGCACGAAGGTCGCGAGGCAGAGCGAGGCGACGGCCACGTCCACGTAGAACGTCGCGAGCTGGAGCATCACCACGGGGAGCGCGAGCCAGAGGCAAGCACCTGCGATCGCGGAGCCCGCCTCCGCGCCGCCGCGCTGCGCGAGCGCCGCGATCGAGGCCGCGCCTGCCATGGCGAACGGCAGCTGTCCGAGCTCCACCCACGTCTCGTCGGCGAAGTTGAGCCGCCACGCGACGAAGAAGATGTCGACCAGGCGCGGATAGCAGTTCACGTAGACGACGTGCGTGGGGATCGTGCGGATCGTGTGCGTGCGGAGCGCGTCGTGGACGACGGGCAGGTGGTAGCCGAGCGAGTCCCACGCCCACGGCTCGAGCAGCCCCGCCGACGTGATCGCGACGGCCACCGAGCCCAGGCCCGTGACCACCATGGCGAGGCTCAGCGGCGAGCGCGTGATCGAGGTGAGCGCCTCGCCGAGATCACGCGCGTCGCGACGGATCACCTCGCGCATGCGTCGCCCGAGCAGCGCCACCACCGACACGGCGACGAGCAGCGTGCTGACCAGCCACGCCATCGGTGTGATCGCGTGGAACGCGCCCAGCAGGTACACGAGGCCGATCGCCTGCGCCGGCACGAGGACCGCCGTCGCCGCGAGTCGCTCGAGCATGCTCGCCCCGGGCGCGAGCCTCGCGGCGATCAGCGCCCCGGCGATCGCGAGCGCACCGAAGGCCGCGATCACCACGAAGTCAGCCCTCCGCCCTCAGCGCGTGAGCCAGCGGCCGTCGCGCACGGTGAGGAGCGAGTACGGGAACACCCACTGCAGGCCGACGAGCGCGAAGAGCGCGTAGCCGACGCCGTAGAAGAAGTCGGCCGTGCGTTCGCTGCGCAGCGTGTAGAGCGTCTGCACGAGCGCCGAGAGCACCACGAGTCCGACGACGGTCACGATCGCTGTCGGCTCCGCGATCAGGCGCTGCGCGAGCAGCGCGAAGCCGATCCACGCGATCGGGTACTGCACCAGCTCGAGCAAGATCTCGAGCGTGGGCCACCACTGATCGCGATCCCGCCAGCGCGTCGCGAGCGTGGGCAGCATGACGAGATCCTCGCGGATGTTGCCGCGCTCCCAGCGCACCAGCATGCGCGCCGCGCGCGAGAGCGTCGTGGGCATCAGCGTCTCGACGACGGCGTTGCGCTGGTAGACCGAGCGGTGACCGTCCTTGAGGAGCCACGTGGTGAGCGCGCGGTCCTCGGCGATGGTGCAGGGCTGACCGAGGAAGGTCTGCGTCGACCACTTCTCGAGCACGTCGCGCACGGCGCTCATGCGGTACGCGCTGAGCGCGCCCGGCGTGCAGAGGACGGCGCCGAAGCGCGACTGCGCGGCGCGGGCGAGATCGAACGTGATGAAGAAGCGCGCGGAGAAGAGACGCGTGAGGTAGTTGGCCTCGCGGTTGAGCACGAGCACACGGCCGGCGACCGCGGCGACCTGCGCGTCACGCACCATCGGCGCGACGATCGCGCGGAGCGCGTGGCGGTGGAGCTTGGAGTCGGAGTCGACGGTGACCACGACGTCGCCCATCGCGCGGAGGAAACCGGTGCGCAGGGCCTCGCGCTTGCCGCCGTTGGGCTGCTGACGGATCGCGATCACCAGATCGGGCGCCTCGGCCGCGATCTCTTCGATGTGCTCCCACGTGTCGTCGGTGGAGCCGTCGTCGATCGCGAGGATCTCCAGCTTGGCGCGCGGGTAGTCCGAAGCGATCGCGGAGCGGAGCGCCACGCGCACGGCCGCGCCCTCGTTGAAGGCGGGCACGATCACGGTGACGGTCGGCAGCTCGCCATCGGTCGGCGCCTCGATCGTGCGGTAGCGCAGCGCGTGGAAGACCGTCGCGACGAAGTAGAACATCGCGATCGATCCGAACCCCGTGACCAGCACGCCGACCGCCGAGGGCGTGCCAGGCGCGAGCACCAGGCTCACGAACCCATGCCCGATCACGGCCGCGAGCGCGGTCGCGGCGACCACCGACAGCGCCACGCGCCAGGCGATCGCGCGTGGCGTCCAGTGCACCTCGGCCGGCGGCAGCGAGGGGACGTACGGGGCGCGGCGCTGGACGCTCCGTCGGTGAGATCCTTGTCCTCCGTGCAGCGCATCGACGTGCTCGAGGACCTCGCGTCGAGGCTCGCGCAGGCGCGTCACCGCACGTGCGGTGGCGTTGGAGGAGGCCTGATCGTTCCCGTGCTTCGTGGGTAGAGGACTGGGCATGACGTCGGCTTGGGGTCGAAGAACTAGCAGACCGATCCCGCGGCGCCCGTGTCGACGCGCGCGACGACGAAGGATTCACCTCCGTGTCGAGGAGGTGTGACGAGCCCGCACGCGATCAGAGTGCGCGGAGGTCCACGCGCGCGACGCTCGCGCCCCCCGACGCGCTCGCACGGATCACGCGTGCTCCTTCGAGCGCGATCGGATCGATCGCCACGGCCACGAGCGCTCCGTCGCGACGGATCTCGAGCTCGATCACGCCGCCCTCGTCGGGCCGCGGATCCACGCGAAACGTCCAGCGTTCTGGGCCTGCCGACGCGTCGGGTACGTACACGTCGCGCAGCTCCGTGGTGCCGTGCGACACGACGAGCGCGTTCGGCCCGAGACGCACGCCCAGGCCCTCGGCGTCGCGCGGCGCCAGCTCGAGCGTCACCGCGCCTTCGCGCGGCACCGTCACCTCGAGCGAGATCTCGAAGCGTCCTCCGCTCGACGCGAGCTCGCCCTCGAGCGTCGTCCCCTCGCTCGCGTCGAGGGCGTGCGGCGCGACGCTCCATCGCGCCTCGTCCGCGATCAGGGCCTGCGCGGGCGCGCGAACGACACGGTCGCCTTCACGCACGAGCGCTTCGGGCCACGCGATCGCGTCGCCCCGCGCGAACGCGCCGAGCCAGTCGTGATCGGCATCGACGTGCAGCTGTGAGCGGTACTGCGCGATGGCGCGACGCGCGAGCGCGCCACCATCCTCCACCACGAGGCGCTCCGTCGGCACGTAGCGCGCGAGCGCGCCCGGCAACGGCGGATGCGGCTTGCCGAGCACGCCGTCGATCTGCTCGCACGGCTCGCGGAGGCGATCTCCGTTCGGCCAACAACCACCCACGTGCACGAGCGCACGGTGGAGACGCGGGAGGCTCACGAGCCGTGCGCTCTCGAGCGCCCGTCGCAGCAGCACGTACGTCGTCGCGTGATCGGGGTGCTCGTCGATCGGGTGCGCGACGTACACGTCGCTCGGTCGCTCGCGCTCGAGCCAGGCCGCGAGATCACCGATCGCGTTCGCAGCGGTGTAGTCCGCGGGCGCGCCCGTCAGCGCGGTGTGCACGTCGGTGTGCTCGGCGCCTCGCGCGGCGTACGTCGTCGCGCCGAGGACACAGCGCCCGTCTGCGTCGCGTCGCTCGCGGGGCGGCAGTGGCGTCGCGCCCAGCGCGTCGAGGTAGCCGTCGGGGTAGCCCAAGAAGTGAACCCGCGACTCGTCGAGCCCGAGCACAGCGAGCGCCGCCGCGGTCTCGCGCTCTCGCAGGTAGCCATCGCGCTCGCAGCCGAGGTCGCCGTTCGTCATCACGAACACCGACACCTCGCGATGTTCGCGCAGCGCACGACGGATGGGCTCGGCGCCGAAGAGCGCTTCATCGTCGGGATGCGGAGCGAGCACCCAGAGCGGCGCCTCGCCGATCGCAGGCTCGCTCGCGCGCGGAAGCGAGCTCGTCCCGCCGCACGAGGCAGCGAGCAGCGCGCACGTCGCGAAGAGCGCAGACCGAGACATCGGCCGCCGGTTAGCACGCGACCCGAGAGACGCCTCCGTCGCTCGACGATGAACGATGCGGAGCGAAGCTGTCTCGAGCGCGGGCTTGTGCTTCGAGGCGGCGTGCCTACGCCACCGAGGCGACGTCCTTCTGCGCCACCGACCTCGACGTGCTCACCGAGAGCTCGACGATGCACGCTCCCTCCAGCCCTCACGACATGCCCGGCACGCTCTACGACGAGGCGAGCGTTGCGGTGGGCAACCACGCGCACGAGATCCTCTTCGGGCTGGCGTACGCGCACGTGCGACCGGGGGAGCGCTTGATCGACCTCGGGATAGGCAGCGGGCTCTCGTCTCAGCTGTTTCATCGCGCCGGGCTGGGCATCGTGGGCCTCGACTCGGCGGAGCGGATGCTCGAGAGCTGTCGGGCCAAGGGCATCGCCGAGCAGTTGGTCGTGCACGACCTCGCGTCGAGGCCGTGGCCGTTCGAGCGCGCCCGCTACGATCACGCGATCGCGTGCGGTGTCCTTCACTTCTTCGAGGCGCTCGATCCGCTGCTGAGCGAGGTGGCGCGCGTCGTGCGACCTGGTGGCCTGTTCGTGTTCACCACCATGGAGAGGGCCGCCCCGACCCCGACCACCATCCCGGTCTTCGTTCACTCCCGCAGTCACGTGCTCGAGCGCGCTCGCGCCCACGGCCTCGAGGCGATCGGAGACGTCGCGTTCGACACACCGGCCAGCCCCTCGCGCGACGCTCACGTGGGCTTTCGGGCCCACCTGACCCGCGTGATCGGCGCCGAGGGGACCGCGAGCACCTGAGGCCCGAGCACTCGCCACGAGAGGCACTCCGACTGCCCGCCTGGGGCCACCCCGATGACCCGAGTGGGGGTCACCGGGTGGGAAGAGAGGAGCGGGTCAATCAGCCACGCAGGCACCGTATTGTTCGGGGTTCATGTAGCCGCGGGGCTGGCAGTGCTCGCCCATCGGACAGGGATGTGCCGGATCGCAGTTCGTTCGGCACTGGGCCGGCAGCTCCGGTCGCGCCAGATCGAACGCGCACGCCATGTCGCGACCGCATTCGATCCCATCGGCGCAGGTCGAGCCCAGCGCGCCCGTGCCGGTGATGACGCAGTCCGTGGCGATGAGAGGGATGTCGGTCGTGGTGCTCATCGGAGCCCACGAGGGCTCTGCCTGGCAGGTGAATCCAGCCGGGCAATCCGTGCCGAGGTAGGTGCAGGTGGGGCGACAGACGCCGGCGTGCGGGGCCGCGGCGAACACCCAGCAGATCTCGTCGGACTCGCAGTCGCTGGTCGTGCCGCAGAGGCGCACGCAAGTACGCTGGTTGATGTCGAGCTGACCGATGTTCGCACAGGTGAGCCCCGGGGCGCAGTCGTCGGCTCCGATTCGGCCGCCGGTCCGCGTACACGACTCCCCCTCTGCGATCGTCCCAGCCGGGACGCAGGCCGTGAAGCGGTCCTCCGCCGACTCGCCCGCCACTGGCCCACAGCGCTCGCCGGCCCCGCACGAGTCCGCAGCGACGTCACAGCAATAGCTCGTCGCCTCGGGGAAGCTCACGCGTGCGCCGACGCCATCGCACGTGTACGCGGGCATGTCGCTCTCGCAGTGCGCGGTGGCGCTGTCGCCGTCATGGACGACGGTGCAGGTCAGTCCGTCGGCCGTCATCGTGATCGTGTTCCCGTCGACGGTGGCAGTCGTGACGCTCGTGCCGAGCACCGAGAGGGGCCCGTAGCTGTCCAGGATGGTCGCCGTGCACCCCGACTGTGTGATGCACGAGTGAGGCGTGAGCATCGCGTCGGGACGGGAGCAACTCGAGCTCCACACCCATGCGCCCGAGACATCGACGCACGCGCTCGCTGCGTCGGTCGGCGCGTAGACGTCATCGGCCGGCTGGACCGCGTCTTGGTCCAGCACGGCGGCGTCCGCGACGGGCATGGGGCTCGGGCAACCGAGCAGCGCGAGACCGAGCACGAGCAAGGAAACGGGGGCGAGCATTCGAGAGTTGGCGTTCGTCATGGCAATCCTTGGGCACGAGAAGGGATGAGGGCGAAAAAGGACGCGCGAGCGCGTCGACGCGTGCAACGGCACACGCGACAGGACCAGAGAGAGAGAGAGAGAGAGAGAGAGAGAGAGAGAGAGAGAGAGAGAACGACAGTCTCTCGTTCTCGAATGACCGTCCGGTTCAGCGGAGCGGCCCCGCGCAACGCGCAGGACGGCGAGCGAGCGATCAGGGCGTGGCGACGTCGACGGCCCACAGCCGGAAGTCGGATGGCGAGCGCTGGGAGACAATGCCGAGCGCGGCGTGCGTGCCAGGGAGCGCGTCGGAAGGCACGGTGACGCGCAGCGTGGCAGTCCCGCCGTTGTTCATCAGCATGGTGCTGAACGAGGTCGTCACTGCCAACGTGCCGTTGAGGGGCGTCGCGCTCAGCACCCAGTCCCGACTTGGCACTTCCGACCACCCGGAGAGGCGGAACTCGACGCTCTCGCCGGGCGCGACGTGCTGGACGGTTGCGGGGCTGGCTGAGACTCCGTAGTACGGACGGTCGGGATCGATGGGAACACAGGGGTCTCCGCCTGCGGCGGCTGCGCGATTGGACCAGCTGCGTTGGGCGACGTGACCATCTCCACGAACGAACTGAAGTGGCGTCGTGCAGAGGTCGGCGACCTCGATGCCGCACCCGATCGCGAAGGTCCACGGATCGGTCTCGCTCGGGTACGTCTGCCACGCTCGGTCTGTCACCGGAAAAGGATCGGTCGCGGCCTCGATCAGCTCGTGCGAGGCAGTGATCTGGGTGTACTCGAGGCGTGTGGCCGGCCTGGGAGGTGGGCAGTCGGGCATCACGGCATAGGCGAAGTCGAGCCCGCTCGTGTGGGCCTCGCTGTGGTACGCGTCGAACACCACACAGCTGAGGATCTCGGACGGTGGCTCGCCGCACGTGCCGACGGAGTCGAGATGAACCGTCGTCTCCGCGGGAAAGTAGATCATGAACAACGCGTTCTCGAGGCCGCTCGGCGGCGTCGGGATCGAGCCATCGACCACACCGTTGGCGAGGATCTGTTGAATCTCTGCGTCCGAGATGTCGGACGGCGCGGGGCCGGGCAGAACCACGCTGCCGGCGGTCGTGCCCGCGCCGATGCCGTATTCGGCACCGACCGCGGCGAGCCACTCCGATCCGACGATCCAGCTCGCGAACGACTCGAGAGCGGCTCTGCGCACATCACCCTCGTAGGTGATCGTCACGACGGCCGGGTGGGGCAGCGTGCGGCCACCTTGGTTGTCCACCTGGAGAAAGGGCTCGTGAGGGGCGACGACGAAGGGCGGCGCGTCGCGCGCGAACGCATCGACGCCCGTGTCGAGCAGCGGCGCGTCAGGGGTCGAGGTCGCGTCGCTCCCCGCATCGGGGAAAGGCAGCGGCGTCTCGCAGCCGGCGAGGAGCAAGGTGGCGATGACCCAGCAGCGTCGAGTCGGTGTGCACACGGAGGAGAGGGCGAGCGTCATGGGCATACGCTCCCACCCGCACGACTGGGCCCCTGTGAAGCGGTTCACAGCAAACGCTGTTCATCGTGCCCACGTCCGACGCCGAGCTCGGGCCGTGCGCTCAGGGTTGGATGCCAGTCGCGCGTAGCGAGAAAACCAGCCTCGGCGGCGTCACGCTCAGGTCGAAGTCCGTGATCACCAGCAGCACGCCGACGTCCGAGGCTGCGTCGTAGGTGCAGAGACCGGGACCGAGCCCCGTGCCATCGGCAGTGAGGACGAGTCGTGGCACCGCGCGACCGCTCGCATCACGCCGCACGCGCGCACTGGCGAGATCCTCGACCTCGTACGCGAGGCAGCCTCGATGAAAAGGCTCTTCGTCGTCGAGCACGGGCGTGACCAGCGCGATCAGCGTTCCATCGCGAGCGACGGAGAGATCGATCTGCTCGAACCGGTCTGCCCCCACGGCCTGCGCGTCCTCGGCGGTGAACAGGGCCCCGACGTTCACGAGGGAGGTCTCGGTCTCGCGCAAGAGCACCACGCGCTCGCGCTCGGAGTGTCGGCCCGTGCCGTCGACGACGACGCAGCTCGCCGCGAGCCAGTCCGATCCGTCGTGTGTGAAGACGGCAGGCTCGGTGAGCACCGCACAGTCGCTCAGACCGCCGATCGCGTGCACGTCGTAGGCGACCTCGAGCGGCGCGACGCCAGCCGCGACGCCGACCCATCGCTCGCTCGAGTCTCCGAGCCCTGCGGGCATGGCTGCCCGCGTGCGCGCGAAGTGGAAGAAGTCGCGCTCACCGGCGCCGACCGGATCGAGGTAGTCGAGCGTGACGAGCCGCCACTCGCTCTCGCTGCGCGCGAGGCTCGAGACCTCGTGCATCCACCAACCACGACCTCCGCGCGGACCGTCGAGGACTTCGGTGCCGTTGACCGCACGCACGAAGGTGAAGGTGCGAGCGCCGTCCTCGCTGCGCGCGAGGTGCGTGACGACGGTGAGGTCTGCCTCGGCGCTTCCCTCCACACGCGCCTCGAGCCACGAGTACGAGAGCCACAACGTGCCCGTGGCCGGATCGCGCTCGAGGCTCGGATCGCCGTAGCCGCGGAACGGCGAGACCGCGATCGGGTCGCCCGCGATGTCGACCGCGGGGCAGCTCTCGTCGAAGGCGCAGTGGAACGAGCGGACGCCACCATCCGCCGCGCTCGCGTCCGCGGCGACGGCGGCGTCGATCGGCGCGTCGAGCGCGACGGACGCGTCGATCGAGGGTCCCCGATCCCCGCACGAGGTCATCGTCAGGACCAGCGCTGTCCATCGCGGAACGTGGCTCACCTCGCGAGAATCGCTGACGCCCCTGGCCCCGGCAACGCAGGTCGCATGCGCCGATGGGTTGTCACGCTCGTCCTCCTCGTGGGTTGATGCGCTCGGAGGCGCCATGGCGAGCACCAAGCCCGGATTCGCGACGGACAAGACGGCCTACGGAGGAGACACGGCGCTCGCGGCGACGCTCGCGCAGCTGGCGGGTCAGGCGGGCGAGCCGGCGACGTCCTCGCAGCCCGTGCCGCAGGGCGGAGCGCGCTTCGAGGTCGGCGCGCTCCTGGGCGAAGGCGGCATGGGCCGCGTGCACCTCGCGCGGGACCTCCAGTTCGGGCGCGACATCGCGCTCAAGGAGCTGTCCGAGGCTGCAGCGAGCCCCGAGGGAGCGCGTCGCTTCGTGATCGAGGCGATGGTCACGGGCAACCTCGAGCACCCCGGCATCCCCGCTGTCTACGAGCGCGGCACGCGCGATGGGCGACCGTTCTATGCCATGCGGCGCGTGGACGGACGCCCCATGAGCGAGATGATCCGCGCGGCAAAGACGCTCGAGCAGCGCATCGCGCTCCTGCCTGCGGTCGCGCAGGTCGCGAACACGCTCGGCTTCGCCCACGCGCGCGGCGTGGTGCACCGCGACATCAAGCCCGACAACGTGCTCCTCGCGGGCCATGGCGAGGTGGTCGTCGTCGACTGGGGCATCGCGAAGGTCCGCGGGGCCTCCGACGTGGGCAGCGCGCTCTCGGGACCATCCTCGAGCGAAGCGAAGAGCGGCGCGACGATCACGGGCTCGGTGCTGGGCACACCCGCGTACATGGCGCCCGAGCAAGCGCGCGGCGACGTCGAGTCGATCGACGCGCGCACCGACGTGTTCGCGCTGGGCGGCATGCTCTACCAGGTGCTCACGGGACGCGCGCCGTACGAAGGCGCGAGCACGATGGCGACGCTCGCTGCTGCGCTCGAGGGACGGCGTGAGCCGATGAGCCCCGATCTGCCCGAGGGTCTGCGCGCGATCGTCGATCGCGCCATGCGCAAGGACCCCGCCGATCGCTACGCGAACGCCGACGAGTTCGCGCGGGCGATCGGCTCGTTCATGACCGAGGCGGTCACGCACAAGCCCTCGAGCGTCGCGCGCGTGATCGTGGGCGTCGCGACGGCGGCCGCCCTTCTCGCCTCGACGCTCGGCACGATCGGCCTGCTCGCATCGATCTCGGGCCTCGCGATGCAAGGCGGCTCCGCGTTCATCTACACCGCGCTCGCGCTCACGGGCTTGGTCCTCCTCGCGACGGAGTGGATCACGCGCGGCCGCCACCAGCTGATCCCGTTGTCCGTCGCGCTGGCGGGCGCCACGTTCCTCACTGGGGTCGCAGGGACGTTCGCAGGGATGGGCGTCGTCGGCCTACGCGCAGGCAGCGAGCTCGAGGCGCACCCAGGTCAGAGCGTGCTGGGCTTCGCCTTCGAGGGCCTCTGGGAAGCGAGCGGCAGCGCAGCAGGCGGCTCGCAGCTCGCCGCGCTCCTCGTCGTGCTCGCCGCCGTCGTCCACCGCCGCAACACTGCGACTCGGACGGCGGCGTGAGCGATCCGCTCGGGGATTCAGCTCGGCGGCTTGGCTTTGGCTTTTCGCTTGTCGGCGTGCTGGAGGAGGTAGGCCTCGATGAACTCGTCGAGGCTGCCGTCGAGGATCGCGTTGATGTTCGCGTCCTTGAGCTCCGTGCGCTCGTCCTTGACCAGCTGGTAGGGCTGCATCGTGTACGTGCGCACCTGTGAGCCGAACGCGTTGAGCATCTTGTCGACGCCGTAGTTCTCCTCGAACGCGGCCTCGCGCTTCTGGCGCTCGAGCTCGTAGAGCTTGCCGCGCAGCATCTTCATCGCCTGCGCGCGGTTCTTGTGCTGGCTGCGCTCCTGCTGACACGCGACGATCACGCCGCTCGGCAGGTGGGTGATGCGGATCGCGGACTCCGTCTTGTTGACGTGCTGACCGCCTTTGCCGCCCGCGCGGAAGGTGTCGACCTTCAAGTCCTCCGGCTTGATCTCGATGTCGCCCACGTCGTCGTCGAGATCGGGCACCACCTCCACGGCGGCGAACGCCGTCTGCCTTCGCGCGTTCGCGTCGAAGGGCGAGATGCGGATGAGCCGGTGCACGCCGTTCTCCGCGCGCAGGTAGCCGTAGGCGTAGGGCCCGCGCACCGCGATGGTCGCGCTCTTGAGGCCGCCATCGCCCTCGATGCTGTCGACGATCTCGGTCTTGTAGCCCTTCTTCTCCGACCACCGCAGGTACATGCGCTGGAGGATCGTGGCCCAGTCCTCGGCGTCGAGACCGCCGGCGCCCGAGTTGATCGACAAGATCGCGTCGCTGCGATCCTCGGTGCCCGCGAGCATGCGCTGGAGCTCCATGCCCTTCACGACGCCCTCGACGAGGGGGATCTGCGAGAAGACCTCCTCGAGCATCGTCTCGTCGCCCTCGGCCATGCCGATGAGCTCGAGCAGGTCCTTGCTCTCGCGAACGGCCTTGTCGTAGGCGCCCACGAGCGCCTCGATGCCTGCCTTTTCCTGCGAGACCTTCTGTGCGCGCTCTCCGTCGTCCCAGAAGCCGGGCTGGAGCGTGCGGTCGGTCAGACGTTCGATCTGGAGGCGAAGTCCATCGACGTCAAAGAGACCTCCCCAGCGCATCCAGGCGCTGAGCGAGCTCGGACAGTCGTGTCCTCGCTTCGCTGGTGGGCATCGTCATGTGTGAGCTCCTCGAGCACGTCGGCACAGCGCGACGTGAGCGGGCTGGGGTACGTTCTCGCGATGCGCCTGTCAATTCGCGCCGCGCTTTCGTTCGCCTGCGTGCTGGTCACCAGACGCCGCGGCTGATCACGTCGTCGTGACGGACACCGTGCTCGCGCCTGGCTCGCTCGGGCGCACTTCGACGCGCACCTCGAAGCGCTCGGACAGCCGGGCCACGTGCGACACCACGCCGATCTGTCGACCAGCCTGACGCAGCGCATCGAGCGCCTCGAGGGCCTGCTCGAGGCTCTCGTCGTCGAGCGAGCCGAAGCCCTCGTCGAGGAAGAGCGAGCCGACGTCGTCGCGCTCGGCCGTCATCGTCCCCAGGCCCAGCGCGAGCGCGAGCGACACGAGGAAGCGCTCCCCTCCCGAGAGGCTCGACGTCGCGCGCGGCCCGCCGTCGAGGTCGGCATCGATCACGTCGAGCGCGAGCGAGCCGCCGCCGCGACGCCCGAGCTGGTAGCGAGGGGCCAGCGATCGCAGCTGCTGGTTCGCGTGCGCGAGGAGGATGTCGAGCGCCATCGACTGCACGAGCACGCGGAGCTTCTTGCCGTCTGCGCTCCCGACGAGGCGCGACAGCGTCTCCCACGTGCGCGCCTCGAGCTCGAGCGCGCCGAGGGC
>JAFLCL010000098.1 GCA_017303575.1 Deltaproteobacteria bacterium | reverse complement strand
GAGCGCGCCGGGCGCGACCGGCGCCGAAGACGACGGCGTCGACGGATCCGCAGGCTCGGCCGGCGTGCTCGCCGACACGTTCACCTGCGCCTCGGCCGGCGGCTGCTGATCGAGCGAAGGTCGCGCGCTCCGCGACCTCGAGAACCGACGAGACGACCGCGCGGCTTCACGGCCCGCGGTCGTTCTCGCATTCAGGGCTCGAACGTGCGGAAGCCCTCGCTCGTGATCACGTGCGCGAGCATGTCGCGCACGCTCATGCCTTCGCTCGGGAGCTCGGAGAACGTGGGCTCCTCCGCGTTCGACTCGCGTCGTCCCACCGCGCTGCGGAAGAGGTGACGCACGAGGCAACGATCCGTCTCGGGGTGATCGCGCATCAGCTCGCCCAGGCTGCCCGCGTCTTCGAACGGCAGGCCATCGAGCTCGCCCGCGGTGTCGATCAGCGCGGTGCCTTCGTGCGTGCGGAACAGGCCGCGCGCGTCGATCTGCTCGAGCGCGAGGCCGATGGGATCCATGCGCGAGTGACAGCCAGCGCACGTCGGATCGGTCGCGTGTCGTGCGAGTCGCTCGCGGGCCGTCGCCCCCGAGCCGGACTCGATCGTCGTCGCCACGCCCGCAGGAGGCGGCGCGATGACGCCACACAAGAGGCGCGTACGAACGAAGAGGCCACGCAGCGTCGGCGACGTGTTGCCCCCGTGACCGTGCGACGCGACGACGGCACCTCGCGCGAGGAGACCGCGCTGCGCGTCGGGCACGCGCGTGGCGACGTAGCCGCTGCCGCCGGGCGCGGGCAGGCCGTAGTAGTCGGCAAGCGCCGCGTCGACGTAGGTCGTGTCGGCGTCGAAGAGGTCGCGCCAGCGCGTCTCGGGCGCCTCGAAGATCGCGTGGGCGAGCACGCGATGTAGCTCCTCGCGCATGCGTGTCGCGATCCCCGCCGTGCTTCCCTCGTCCGGCACGCCGCCCTCGAGGTGATCGACGTCGAGGTGCTCGTCCAAGAACGAGAGCATCGCGCGCTCCGCACGCGGATCGCGCAGCATGCGGGCGAGCTCGAGTCGCAGGCCATCGTCGGTCAGGAGCGCGCCCGAGGCCGCCGCGTCGAGCAGCGTGTCGTCCGGGATCGAATTCCACACGAACGACGCGAGCCGCGCCGCCATCTCGATCGAGGTGTAGCGACGACGCGTCGAGCCCTCCGCGGTCGCCTCGCCGATCTCGACGTGATGGAGGAAGCGCGGCGACTGCAGCATGCCGCTCACAGCGAGCGCGAAGCCGAGATCGAACGTGCCCGTGTGAGTCGAAGCGTCGAGCGCGAGGCTCGTGTACCGATCGGACTCCTCGACGCTGAGCGGACGACGAAAGAGCCGCGCCCCGAGGCGCTCCACGCCGCTGCGCGCACAGATGGCGTCGGCCACACCGGTGGGGCTGCACCCGAGGAGACGCCGTGCGCGCGTCGGCTCCGAGAACGCGCGCCGCGCCACGTCGCGCGCGGCCGTCTCGTACTGCTCGATCGCGAGCGTGTTGCTCGTCGCGCTGCCCGCGCCTTGTCGGCTCAAGCCCCCGGTGCGGAGGTCGGCAGGCAGGGGTGTCTCGGGCGCGATCTCGAGCACGTCGATCACCGTCTGCGTGTACTCGGCCGAGGTGATGCGTCGCATCGTGCGATCGCCGGGGATGGGAGCGGCAGGCGTCCTCGGATCGGAGGGATCACGCGGGCCGCTCGGATCGGAGGGATCGTTCGGATCGCCGCTCGCCCCACCGAAGCGAGGCCCCGCGTCGAGGTTGCCCGTGCACGCAACGAGCGGTGCGATCGCGAGACCGAGGAGCGCGAGGACGACGAGGGGTGAGGACGTTCGTGCGTGAGCCATGCGGTCACTGTGCGCGAGGCCGCCGAGGGCGTGTGCTACGCGCCCTGCGCGGATCGAGGGCCGGACGTTACGAGCGCTGCGCGCGTCGGGCGCGACACGAATCGCCTTGTTTTCGTGGGCGATTCGGCGATCTCGCGATCCGCGCTGCCTCGGTAACGGATCCGCGCAGGGCTCGTAGCGTCGGACCGCTGCGCGCTCGTGCAGAGTCGTCTCCAGGCCGACGTCGAACGACGCGGTCCCACCGAAAGGACCTCTCGATGAGCCTCCAGCGCAACGGTCGTCGCAGCTTCCTCCGCGGAGCCCTCGCCACGGGCGTGGGCGTGTCGGTCGGCCTGCCGACGCTCGAGTCGCTCGTGCGACCGAGTTCGCGTGCGCGCGCCGACGCGCCGATCGCGCCGCGCCGCTACCTCACGTGGTTCTGGGGCAACGGCATCGTGCAGAGCGACTGGGTGCCGAGCGCGACGGGCACGTCGTGGACTGCGCCGCGCATGCTCGCGCAGCTCGCGACGCCGAGCCTGCGTCCGTACGTCTCGGTGGTCACCAACGCGGAGCTGCGCACGTTCTGGCAGCCGCACTCGGGCGGCGCGTCCGGCATCCTCACCGGCTCGGGTCTCCTCCACGCCGACGACGGCGCGCGCACCACGCCCGCGGGCGCGTCGATCGATCAGGCGATCGCTGCCGCGATCGAGCCTGCGCCCGGAGGCCTGCGCTCGCTCGAGCTCGGCGTCGCGAACCACAGCTCGGGCCTCGATGGCAGCGTCTACAACTACATCTCGCACCGCGGGCCCGACATGCCCAACGCCTACGACCGCGATCCGCGCAGCGTGTTTCGTCGCCTCTTCGGCATGACCACCACGCCTGCGAGCGATCCCTTCGACACCTTCCGAGGCAGCGTGCTCGACGCTGTGCTCGCCGACACGACGAGCCTCTCGCGCGACCTCACCGCCGCCGACCGCGCGAGGCTCGATCAGCACCTCACGTCGGTGCGCGAGCTCGAGCTGCGCGTGGGCGCCACGGGCCCGATGTGCACGCCGCCCTCCGATCCTTCGTCGCGCGTGGACGATCTGATGATCAGCGACGAGCACGGACCGGCCCGCAACCTCACGCTGCTCAACGACCTGATGAGCGAGCTGCTCGCGCTCGCGATGGCGTGCGACCTCACGCGCGTGGCCTCCTACATGTACACGGGGCCGGCGGCGTTCACGCGCTACTGGGAGGTGTCCGAGGTGCCGCTCGAGGACATCGGCGGTGTGGGCGCGGGCAACCCGTGGGGCATGCCGGCGGCGACGCACGGCATGGCGCACGGCGGCACCGAGACCTCGGAGGGCTTCGCGACGGCGCTGCGCGAGTCGATGCGACACTTCGCGCGCACGCTCGAGATCCTCCGCACCACGCCCGACGGCGAGGGCAACCTCCTCGACCACCTCGCGATCCTCGGCACGTCGTGCACGAGCGATGGTCCGTCGCACACGCACGACGAGTACCCGATCGTCGTCGCCGGCCTCGCGGGCGGCGCGCTCCGCGGCGGCCTGCATCATCGCTTCGCTGCACCGGAGAACGCGTCGCGCGTGCCGCTCACGCTCGCGCGCGCGGTGGGCGCCGAGCTCGCGTCCTTCGGCCTGGACGAGGGTCTCGCGACCGACTCGGTCAGCGAGCTCCTCACCTGATCCGCGTGATAGCGTCTACGCCGATGCGGTCCTCGTGTGCTCTCGCGCTCGGCGTCGGCCTCGTGCTCGCTGTGGTCTCGGGGTGCCGTACGCCCACCACGCAGGTCCTCGTCTCGGTGCAGAGCACCTGCGGCACGACGCCACGAACGCTGTTCCTCACCGTGACCGGGTCCGACGGGGCGCCGCAGAGCTCGTCCTACCGAGTGGATCGCTGGCCGTACATCGTCGTGCTTTCGCCACGCGATCAAGACGTCACGCGGCGACACTGGCGCCTCGTCGCGGAGCTCGGAGACGGCACGACCCGCTTCGGTCGTTCCGTCGCGATCGAGGGCGACTACGAGGCCCAGCGAACGCTGACGGAGGAGTTCACGGTGTTCGATCCGACGTGCTCCATTGGCGATGCGGGCACCGTCGATGCTGCCTCGTTGGATGCTGCCTCGTTGGATGCTGCCTCGTTGGATGCTGCCTCGTTGGATGCTGCCTCGTTGGATGCTGCCTCGTTGGATGCGGGGCGCCCGCTCGATGCCGCGTCGATGGAGGACGCGGGGACGAGGTCGATCGATGGCCTCTTGCTCGCCTATCCGTTCGCCCCCAGCGACCTCGCGAACGAGTGTGGTCGCGGCGCGGATCTGGATCTCTCCGACGCGATCTACGAGGAGCTGCGCGGCGGGGGCATGGTCTTGCGCGGTGGTCACGCGGTCTCCGAGCCACTCACCGATGCCGAGCTCACACAGCTCGAGACGGGCTTCTCGATCGAGCTCTGGGCGTCGCTCGATCCGTCGCTGTCGCTGGTGCCGGATGCACGACAGATCGTCACGCTCTACGACGCCGTCACGTGGCAGCAGACGCTCCGCCTCTCGGCGGGCGCGATGACCGATGCGAGCGCGTACGAGATCCTCGCGGGCGTGAGGACGGTGCGGACGGGAGACTCGTATGGGCGCCCCTTCCTCGCGGCGCGCGTGGCCGATCGCTTCACGACCAGTGCTGCGCGGCACGTCGTCTACACCTACACGGACGGGGACGAGCACCTCTATGTGGATGGCCGCGAAGCCGTGGGCGCCGACGTGCGATGGGAGCTCGCTGGCGGAGGCACCGCGCCGCCTCGTCCAGGAGCGGCCAGTCTCGGCACTCCCGATCGGACCCGCTTGTGGCTCGGGAACTCGCCTAGCCTCGTGTGCCGTCCGCCCGACGCCGGCCCCCTCGATGCGCGCGCGCTCGACGCCGGCTGCGTCCTCGCCGAGCAGAGCCCCGACCCGTCGGCGCAGTTCCGAGGCACGTACCGCATGCTGGTGTTGTACGGACGCACACTCACTGCCTCCGAGGTCGCACAGCACCATGGGCTCGGTGCGGGCAGCAATCCTTGCGTCGGGCTCTGACCTGACCGACGCGCGGTCGCGTTCCGGGACCTGTGTCGGTTACCATCGCGGAGTCGATGCGCACCGAGCGCACCCCGTCGCCGACGTCCTCGTCCAGCCCGTACATGACGCTGCGCCCGCTCGCGCGTGGTGGCATGGGCTCGGTCGACATCGCGATGCTGCGAAAGCCCGGTTTTCGTAGGCTGTTCGCGATCAAGCGGCTCAGGCCCGAGCTCGTCGAGGACGAGCGCGCGAAGGCGATGTTGATCGAAGAGGGACGCATCGCGGGCCTCTTGCAGCACCCGAACATCGTCCCGGTCGTCGACGTCGGCGAGGACGCGCAGGGCCCCTATCTCGTGATGGATCTGGTGCCCGGCGTCGCGCTCGGTGATCTCGTGCGCTGGGCGCGCACCGCCAAGACGAAGCTCGACGTGCAGCTGGTGCTTCGTCTCGTGCGCGACGCGGCGCGCGGCCTCCACGCGGCGCACGAGCTCAAGGACGCGAGCGGTCGATCGCTCGATCTCGTGCACCGCGACATCTCCCCGCAGAACGTGCTCGTGGGCTTCGACGGCATCGCGCGCGTGACCGACTTCGGCATCGCGAAGGTGCTCGACCGCGAGCGCGAGACCACGCACGGCCTCCTCAAGGGCAAGACTGGCTACATGGCGCCCGAGCAGCTGCGCTTCGAGACGATCGATCGACGCGTCGATCTGTTCTCGCTGGGCGTGGTGCTCTACGAGATGCTCGCGGGCGATCGCCTCTACCGCGGCAAGGATCTGCCCGAGACGGCGCGCATGATCCTGCACGCGCCGCCGCCCGACATCGGCAGCGTGCGGAGCGACGTGCCGCCCGAGATCGTCGAGCTCCTGTTCGAGCTGCTCGCCAAGGACCGCGAGGTGCGGCCTCCCACGGCCAAGGACGTCGAGAACCGCCTCGACGCGGCGATCACGTCGCTCGCGCAAGAGCACGGCCCGTTCGACATCGAGGGCTTCCTCCGCGCAGAGCTCGCCGATCGGTTCGAGGAGACGACGCAGTGGGCGCGGTTGGTCGAGCCCTCGCACAAGGGATTGATCGATCTGGTCGAGGCCGCGCGCGACACGCCTCCCACCGATGCCACCTCGCCCAGCGACTCGTTCGAGCCGACGACGTCCATCCAGCGCCGGCCCCGCGAGCGCAGGCCGCTCGTGCTCGGGGCCTCCGCGCTCTCGCTGGTGGCGGGGCTCGCGCTGACGTGGTTCCTCGTGACGCGCGCGCCCGAGCGCACGGACCCTTCGATCGTTCCTGCCGTGACCTCCGAGATCGCGCCCGCACCGCCCGCCTCACGCACGACGGCGATCGAGGCCTCACCGCCGCCGCCAACCGCGCAGCCCGAGGCGCTCACCACGTCGGCGACCCCCCCCGAGGGCGTCGAGCCAGAGACAGAGGAGCTGGAGCGAGACGAGCCCGACGTCGCGTCGCCCGATCGCACGCGTCGCCCGAGGACCTCGCGAGGCCGTCCGGGTGTCGCGCAGCGAGAACGCCCCGACGCGGGCCCGCGACGTCGTATCGTCGATCAAGAGTTCTGGGAGAAGCCGTGACCCGCGTCTCGTCGTTCGTCCTCGTGATGGTGTGTGCTTCGATGCTCGCCGCGTCGATCGTGCCGTGCTCGTCGCGTGCGCAGGCGGTCGCACCGCCGCCCGACTGCGGCGAAGAGCTCGCGCGACGCGGCGACTACGAGGCCGCTGTCGAGCCCATGACGCGCTGCTTCGATCGCGCGCCGCGCATGGCCACCGCGTTCAACCTCGCGATCGTGCTGCGCAACGCAGGGCAGGCCCGTCGTGCGCTCGCGCTCCTCGATCGCATCGAGTCCGGTGAGCTCGGTGCGGTGCCCGCGTCGCGTCGCGCGGCGCTCGCGTCACAGCGCGAGGCCACGCTCGCGAGCCTGGCGACGATCGTGATCACCCTGCCGGGCGCGACGGCGGCGAGCGAGATCGACGTCGATGGCATCGAGACGCAGGCCCCGAGCGCCGATGGAACCGCCACGTTCCACGTCGATCCGGGAGAGCACGCGATCACGGTCGGCGGAGACGTGTGCGCGTCGCGCGAGGTGATCTCGGTGTCGCGCGGTGACCGACGCGAGGTGACGCTCGAGAGCACACCCTGCTCGAGCGCCATCGCAACGCCGATGGGAGAGCCCGGGGCACGCGCCGTCGACGGCGGCGGCGACGACGGCGTCCTGATCGGCGTGGGCATCGGCGTGGGTGTCGCGATCGTCGTCGGTGCGATCGTGCTCGGGGTGGTCCTCGGCTCGGGCACCGATCGACCCGACTGTACGGGCGGCCGCGCGTGCATCGAGACGCTCGTCTCGACCGAGCCCCTCCTGCGCTTCTGAGTTGGTCTGGGTCGAGGGACCTCCGGCCCCTCGAGCTCCCCGTCGTTCGATCGTCGAAGACTCCTCCTCACTCCCGCTCCAGGGGTCTGCGGCGCAGACCCCGCCGCGTGGCGCCCCAACCAATCCTGCCACCGGGAGAGCGATTCTTTCTCGGTCCCTGAGTTTCCCGCGCCTCGAGATCAGCGCGCGAGGTCTGCGGCCGAGAGCACGCGCGAGGGCTCGCGGACGACTGTGTCCTCGACGAGGTACTCGGTGTTGCGGCCGTCCTTCTCACGACGACACACGCCCTCGTCGACGAGACGCCCGAGCTCGGCCTGCACCGTGCGGAGCGGTAGGCCCGTGCGCTCTGCGATCTCCTTGGCCGAGAGCGCGCGGTCGGACGCGATGGCACGGAGCACGGCGTTGTCGGCGCGGGTCGCGACGCGCGGATCGACGAGCGTGAAGGGCGCCTCGACCACCAGGCGCAGTCGATCGCCCTCGCGCACGAGGCGCGCGTGCGGCTCGATCGCCTGACGAACGCGGGTGAGCAGCACGCGCAGCACACCATCGTGCAGCGCCTTCTTGAACGCGAAGCCGTAGACAGCGCGGAAGAACGACTCTTCGTCGAGGCCGGTGGGCGCCGCCGCGAGCGTGAGGATCGCAGTCTCGGTGCGACCACCGTGCTCGCTCGCAGACACCTGCGGGATGCGTCCCAGGAGCCCACGCCCCGGCGCGAGAAAGCGACGCACGCCGGTGGGCGAGACGATCGCGATCGCGATGGGCGCATCGGGATCGGAGGCGTCGATCACCGCGCCCTCGAGCCCTTCGAGATCTGCGCGAAGGCACGACACGAAGTCGAACGTCCTGCGATCGAGGTTGGCGAACGGGACGAACGGGTCGATGGCCGTGAGGAGCGCGCGCGCCTCCGCGTGCCGAACGCGTGCGCTCGACGTGCGGGCGAGCAGCGAGAGCGAGGCCGCGTCGAAGAGAGCGCGATCGCCGGCCGTCGCCGCTGCGATCGCGTGCGAGAGCGCGAGCGCATCACCCTCCACACGATCCCGGAGGCCCACGAGGAAGGCTTCCCACGCGAGCTCCGCCCGGTACGTCGAAGGCGCCGATCGGAGGAGCGACGCGACGAGGCGCGTCGCCATCGGCACGCGTCCGGTGTGTCGTCGTGCACGCGCGAGCGCGAGGTAGGCCTGGTACTGCGCGTGCGGCTGATCGGCACCGCCCGCGAGCGCCGCTGCTTCACGGGCGAGGCCGAGCGCACGCGCCGCACCGCTCGCGAGCCCTTCCACGGGTCGCGTGGCGTCGAGCACGAGCGCGTCCACGGCGAGCGCGATCGAGAGCGCGTCGGTGCCCTGCGTGCGCGGCAGATCGATCCGCGCGCCGGCCGAGGCGAACGAGGCCCACGCGCGCGCGTGGGTCGCGACGCGCGGCCACACGACGTGCCCCAGCGACTCGAGCAGCGCATGGTCGAGCGAGGTCACCGCGCGCCGCATCGCGAGGTACGCGGCGACCTCGGAGGACACGGTGAGCGGCGCCACGCCTGCGCCGTCGAGGGCACGCTTGTGGAGGCGTGCTTCTTCCTCGACGGCCACGCTGCTCGACCGGGCGTCGTGCTCACCGCGGAGCAGCGCCTCGACGAACGCGTCGCTCGGAGCTTCGGGCACGCGCGAACGCTAACACGCGCGTGACGCGCCTCGCCGCGTGCGGACGCAGCGGAATCTGCTCAGATGGTCCCGTGCCCGACGCGCTCCACCTGCGCTCGCTCCCGAACTTCCGGGACATCGGCGGCGTGCCCACGCGCGATGGACAACGACTGACCAAGGGTCGAGTGTTCCGCTCCGAACGACCCCATCGCATCGCGTCCGCGGATCGCGTGCACCTAGAGACGCTGGGCGTGGGGCTCGTGATCGATCTGCGCACCGCCGCCGATCGCACCAGAAACCCCGCCGCGTCGATCGGCCGGGCTCACGTGCGATCGATCCCGCTCCATGAGGATCCGGCGTTCGACATCGGCCTCGGTCACCTCGCGCGTTTCCTCGCGAGCGAGGAGGGCGAAGCCCGCTTCCGCGCCTTCGTCGCGCACTACTACCGACACCTCGCGCACGAGCGTGCACCGCAGATCGGTGTCGCGATCAGCGCCATCGCGCGCGCGAGCGAGCCGGTGTGGATCCACTGCACGGCGGGCCGTGATCGCACGGGCATGCTCGTCGCGATCGCGCAGAGCGCGCTCGGCGTGCCCGAGGACGTCGTGCTCGCCGGCTTTCGCGAGACGGACCTGCGCTACGCCGTGCGCCTCGATCGGCTCCGCCGCGTGCTGCGCGCGATCACGCTGCTCCGTGTTCCCGACGCGCGGATCCGGGCGGTGCTTCGCTGTCAGTCCGAGACGCTCGCCGAGGTGCTCACCGAGCTCTCGAGCCGGCACGGCTCGATCGAGGGCTACGTCCGCGAAGCCTGCGGCGTGGACGACGCGACCTTCGCTGCCCTTCGCTCGTCGCTGATCAGGTGAGCCACGCGATCGGGGTGTGGGGTCGCTCGATCCACGTGCGCGGCGGCGAGCCGCCGGCGATGTCGACGATCGAGAGGCGCTGCCCGCTTCGCCGCTGGCCAGCGATCGGGTCGTCGTCCGTGCGGAAGGCGACGATCGGAAGGTGCGGGTGCGCGAGCGGCGAGCTGATGCGGAGCGTGCCTCCCTCGGTCGCGTGGAGAACACGCGGCGGCTCGTCCGCCTCGAGCGCGACGAGGAAGAGGCGCTCGCTGTCGTCGATGCGGACCTTGTCCCCCTCGAGCGCGCTCTGACGCCGCGCGACGCGCGCTTGGAACACGAGCGAGCGACCGTCGTCCGCGAAGCTCGGCCAGCACGCCTCCTCGACGGTCGGCCCGATCCGCCGCGGCCCCGCAGCGCCGCGCTCGAGCACGTGCACTTGCGCCCTCGCGCGCGAGCTCGATGCGGCCGGACGCGCGAGGAACGCGAGACGACCTTCCCGCGGCGACCACCGAGGCATGCGTCCCTCGAAGGCCGAGCCGTGCATGCGGCCGCAGCGCTCGACGAGCGCGAGGCGACCCGCGCGCTCCACGGCGAGCCACTCCGCGTCGGGCGAGAGCGCGAAGTCGTCGCCCTTCACGAGCACGCTCCGCGCACCGCTCGCGAGATCGATCGAGACCACGGATCCGTCGAGCACCGCGAAGAGGCTGCGGCCGTCGTGATCGAACGCGAGCCGCCCACCGAAGCGGCCCGTCAGGAGGCGTCTCCAGGTGCCGCGTGATCGATCCTCGAGGAAGAGGTCGCGCCTCGTGCGGCTCGCGACCAGCCACGCAGACTGCGTCCCGTCGGAGGAGCGCACGAGCGAGGCCGGGACCGCCAGAGCCGGCGCGTGCGGCTGATCGAGCGTGAGGAGCACGCCTCGCTCGTCCCCGACGGCGAGCAGGCGCGCGGCCCGCTCGTCCCCCAGCTCGTGACGCGCGGCGACGGGCTCGATCGCACGCTCGGGCAGCACGGCGTCGAGCGACGCGAGCGCGGGACCGATCCACGGCAGCGCGGCGACGAGCTCTTGTTGCGGTGGGCGCGTCAGCGGGCTCGTCACCACACGACCGCCCTCCATGACGACGAGCTCGGCGGCGGGCACGAGCGCCGCATCGAGGCGATCGGGCGCGACGACGACGAGGGTCGTGCGCGGGAGCGCGCCACACGAGATCGCGAGATCGGCCACGAGGACGTCCAGCGCGAGCTGCGGGGCGATCGCCCTGCCCGCGGCGGTCTGCTGCGCGAGGAAGGCCTGCGCGCGCGTCGTCTCTCGATCGCGATCGGCCTTCGGGCTCTCGGCGAGAACGGGGGCCGCGGGCGTGCCTTCGTCGAAGAAGTCTTCGGCGAGCCGTGCGGGGATCGCGCCCTCCACGCGGCCGGTCACCAGCAGCACGCTCCCTTCGTCGTCGTCCTCCCGCGAAGCGTTGAGCACGACCTCGCAGTCGCAGAAGCCGCCGCGATCCGAGAGCGCCCGGTAGAGGCTCACGCGGTCGACGCCCGCCCGATCGGCCCAGCGCGCGGTGAGCGCTGCCCCGTGATCGCAGCCCGCCGTCAGCGCGCGATCGGCGGGGAGATCGCCGAAGCGCGCGCGGGAACGCGCGACCAGCTCGAGCTCGAGCGCGCGGAAGAGCCACGCGCGCATCACGAAGCCGATCGGCCACGGTGCCGGCGAGCCTCCGCTCGCAGGCTCGATGCCGGAGAGCCGCTCGCACGCCGCGAGCACGTCGAGCATCGGCAGCGCCTCGTACGACTCGAGGTAGAGCGCGCGCGCCTGCTCGGGCGCCCCTGCGACCTCACGCTCGCGTGCTCCGATCGCGAGCGCTTCTCCGCGCAGCGAGGCCACCTCGAGCGCCGGCCTCGAGAGCGCGACCGCGCGCGCGTGATCGCCCGCGTCGCGTGCGGCCCACGCGAGCCCGAGTCCGACGTGCGGATCACCGGGCGAGAGGCGCGCTGCGCGCGCGAGCACCTCGCCCGCGAGGCGTGCACCGCCCGTCACACGGAGCGCCTTGGTGTAGAGGAACACCGAGACGCCGTGCGCGGGGTTGCGCTCCACCAGCGCCGCGAGACCAGGCAGCGCTTCGTCGTGACGGCGCAGCCCGCAGAGCTCGTCGAGGCGTCGTAGCTCGCGGAGATCGTCGTCCGAGAGGCGCGGGGAGGTCATCGCGCGCATTGGACACCGCGCTGGCTGGCGACGTCACGTGGATGTGATCGTCCGCTCCCACGACTCACGGTGCGCGCAGCCTCCCCCGCCGCGTGGACCATCGCGCGCGCGTTCGTGAGCGGGTGCTCGACGCGATCGGCGACGACGTCACACGGCGTGCGAGGGGCGCGAAGGCCGCGCGGAATAGGAGCGAGGGGAGGGCGCGTCGAGAGCCGTGACCCTCGCGCGGGCCTTCGGTCTCGTGATGATCCTCGCGGCGAGCGTGATCGCGATCACGCTCGAGCTCCGTGCCTCGCTGCCGAGCACGCTGCCGCGCTGCCCGTCGATCGCGACCATGGTCTTCGTCGACACGGACGCGCGTGTGCTGCTCGCGTGCGAGGGCGGAGAGGTCGCGCATGCGTACCGGGTCCGCATCGGCAGCGCGGGCGTGGGCAAGACGCGCGAGGGCGATCGACGCACGCCGCTCGGCGTCTACCCGTTGGTCGCACCGCGCGACAGTGAGCGCTTCGGCACGTTCGTGCTCGTCGGCTACCCGACCGCGGAGCAAGTGAGCCTCGGCTACACGGGCAGCGCGATCGGTGTGCACGGACCGCCCCGACACCTGCGCGTGCTCGGTCCGTACCTCAACGCCATCGACTCCACCGCGGGCTGCATCGGCATCGCGACGGATGCGCAGATGGACGAGCTGCGCGCATGGATCGAGGCGCACGAGGTCGATCGCATCGAGCTGCGCTGAGGATCGATGCCACGCGCGAGCTTCCGCGACGCGCGTTGACCCTCGTTCTTCGGCGCCGCTACGATCCGCCTCGATGTCTTCCTCTCTTCTGCGGACGGCGCTCGCGCTGTCTGCGCTCTCGCTGCTCGCGGGCTGTCCCCGCGAGTCGGACGAGCCCGACGCCACGCTTCGTCTCGACGTCGGCGGCATGGACGCGGGCCGCGATGCGCCCTCGAGGTCCTGCACGACGAACGAAGAGTGCAACGACGCGATCGAGTGCACGCGCGACGCCTGCGGTGTGGGCAACGTCTGCCGCAACGCGCCGCTCGACGAGCTCTGCGAGGACGGCCAGCGCTGCGTGCCCGGCACCGGCTGCGCCACGCCGATGGCGACAGCGTGCACGAGCGCCGCCGCGTGCGACGACGGTCTCTTCTGCACCGGCGTCGAGACCTGCGTGGGGCCCGCGGGCGCGATGTTCTGCTTGCCCGGCACCGTGATGGACTGCGACGACGGCAACGCGTGCACGATCGACACGTGCGACGAGGGCGCGGGCGGCTGCTCGTACGAGCCCGCCCCCGGCTGTGATGCTGGGACACCGATCGGCACCGACGCCTCGGCGCCGTGCCCCGAGTTCGATCTCGCGACGCACGCGATGGGGAGCTTCGGCGTGAGACCTGCGCAGCTCTCGAGCTGCACCGGCAGCGCGACGTACTCGATCCGCGACGCGACGTTCCGGCGCACGGCCGATCGGCTCGAGGTCGTCGTCGATCGCTTCACGCTCACGGGCCCGTTGCCCACGGGGCCGAGCTTTCACGTGACCTTCAGCGACTCGTGCGCGAGCTTCGATCTCGCGGGCGAGTTCACCTGCGCGGATCAGTGGACGGGCACCTGGAACGCGACCTTCCCCGGCGGAGCATGCTCGCTGTGCCCGCCCCAGTCCGCGATGGTCGGAGGGATCAGGCGATGAAGAGGGAGGTTCTCGCACCGCTCGTGTTCCTCGGCCTGTCGGCGCTCACGGTCGGCTGTCCGTCCGATCCGATGCCGAGCACCGACGCGGGCGGCCGCATCTGCAGCATCGACCTGGACTGCGACGACATGATCGAGTGCACGCTCGACTCGTGCGGCGTGAGCGGGACGTGCGAGCACCTGCCGCTCGACGAGCGCTGCGGCGCGGGCGAGTCGTGCTCGGTCACGACCGGCTGTCGTGCGGGCACGGCGTGCACGATGTCGTCGGAGTGCGCGGACACGATCGCATGCACCGTCGAGACCTGCGTCGCGGGCGGCACGTGCCGCATCACACCGCTGAACGAGCGCTGCGCCGCGCCGACGCCGATCTGCGATCCGAGCGTGGGCTGCGTCGAAGAGGCCGGCTGTGACGACGACGGCGAGTGCGACGACGGCGTCGCGTGCACGCTCGACGCGTGCGGCGTGGATCGCGTGTGCCTCCACGATCCGATCGACGCGCGCTGCGCAGACGGCGAGCGCTGCGGCGCCACGGGCTGCTTCACGCCGATGCCGTGCACCACGGCCGAGGAGTGTCAGGACGGCAACTTCTGCAACGGCGCGGAGGTGTGCATGCCCGAGTTCGGCTGCGCGCCCGCCGCGAGCCCGCGCATGTGCGCCGACACCGACGACTGCACGATCGATCGCTGCGACGCGACCGCGAACATGTGTGTGTTCGAGTGCGATCGCGGCCGCGCCGCGTGCATGTGCCCTGCGGCTGGCTCCTGCGAGGGCAACTTCCGGCTCACGGGCTCGCCGCTCACGTTCTCTTGCTACGCCGGCATGACGGGCTTCGACTTCACGACCGCGCAGTTCGCGTTCGACCTCGGTGACCTCGTGATCACCCCGGCGCGCCTCTACACGCCGGGCCTCACCAACCAATCGCTCACCGACGCGGCCGATCCGCGCTGTCCCGACTTCGACGCGGAGGCCACGTTCGGCGGCGGCTGCGTGGAGCACTACCGCCTGCGCGGCACGTTCTCCGACGACGACCACTTCACCGGCGTGATCGAGTGGTCCTACGAAGACGTCGACGGCTTCTCGTGCCTCATCAGCGCGTGCATGGGCTCGATGTCGAGCCCGGTCACGGGCGTGCGCATGTGACCGTGCGTGGTCAGCTCCGCGCGAGCTTCGCAGTGGTCGCGCTCGCCGTGTCGGCGTGCGGCGGCACCACGGCCACGCTCGAGCCCGCGGTCGCGCGCGAGACGTCCGGAGAGGCGCAGCAGGAGCCCCGTGCGAGCTCTCGGTCTCTCTCCGACGTCGTGCGCGTCGATGGAGTGGCCGTGCACGTGGGCACGCGCGAGTCGCTGACCGCGACGCAGCGCGCCTACCTCGCGCGGCTCGAGCGCGTGATCGTCGCGTTCACGACAGCGCCCACGCCGCCAGTTCCCTACGCGGCCGATCCCGCGGCGTTCTACGCATGGACGGCCAACGTGCAGTCGCACTTCGCGCAGCTCGAGATCGACACGCGGCGCCTGGTCGAGGAGCACGTGCGCCTCCCGAACGAGAGCCCCGAGGAGCGGCGCTTCCATCTCCTCCTCTCGGTGATCGAAGCGCGTCACACCGCGCGCTGGTACGCGGCGGCGGTCGGAGGACCTCCCGGTGGGACCGCGGGCTGTCCGAGCGATCCGCCGAGCCAGTACCACGCAGTGCTCGATCGCCTCGCGCGCGACGCGGAGGCGTGCGTCGCGCTCCTCGTCGATGCGTCGGAGCCGATGGCCGAGAGCGCGCGCGCCTGCGCGAGCTACGCCGCCGAGGCGCGCGAAGCGCTCTCCCACGCGACGCCACCTCACCCCGACGACTGCATGGAAGACATGCCCTCGCCGGGTGACTGATCACGTCTTGCCGCGCGCCTCGGCGTCGTCGACCCAGCCGGCCTTCGCGTCGGGGAACGCGTCGCAGTACGGCACGTAGGGCTTGAGATCGATCACCGGCGTGCCGTCGAGGAGATCGATGCCGCGCACGTGGATCGTGCGGCCCTCGATGCGCGTGATCGCGAGCGCCGAGAGGCCGATCGGGCTCGGTCGATGCGGCGCGCGCGTCGCGAAGAGGCCGTGCTGTCGCTCGGGATCGCGCGGAGGCCTCACGAGCGTGGGCCATCGTAGAGGCCGCTCGTCGTCGAGGTTGAGGTGGAAGACGTAGAGCGCCCACACGCGATCGAAGCCCTCGAGGCTCCGCAGCGTCTCGATCGGGATGTCGGGCAAGAGCTCGATCGATCCGTCGGCGAGCGTGGCGTCGCGCGTCTCGCTCGTGACGTTCGCTTGGCGGGGCGCGCCGAAGCGCTCTTTGTAGGGGGATCGCGCGATCGCGATCGCACGCATCGTGAACGACGCCGCGGCCTCGATCTGGACGGTGTGATCCTGCGGGGCCTTGTGGCCGAGGGGCTTCTTCATGGGGCACGTCCCAGGCGAGACCTCACCGAACGAGTCAGCGGAGGTGCGTCGAGGGCCGCGAGTCTGTCACGCTGGGCGGGTCGCCGTGAGGTCGCTCCCACCCCGAGGAGAGTCGGGCGGAAGTCCTGGCGGCGAGGCCGACACCTGAAGTACGGAGGCCCCATGAGCGCCCGTCCCCAGAACCTGCCCGCCGCCTCCGCGGCCGAGTACGTGTACGACTGGAACACGGTCGCGCGCCGTGCGCCCGTCGTCCTGAACGGCCGCTTCGAGCTCCACGACGAGACGCTGCGCGACGGCCTCCAGAATCCGTCGGTCACCGATCCGCCCATCGCCGACAAGCTCGAGATCCTCCGCCTGCTCGACGACGTGGGCGTCGACACGTGCGACGTGGGTCTTCCCGGCGCGGGACAGCGCGCGTTCGACGACGTGCTCCGGCTCTGCCGCGAGATGGTCGAGGGCAAGCTCCACATCCGCCCGACGTGCGCGGGCCGGACGCTGGTGCAGGACATCGAGCCCATGGCGCGCGTCACCCAGGCCGCTGGCATCCCGATCGAGGTGATGACGTTCATCGGCTCCTCGCCGATCCGCGCGCTCGCGGAGGACTGGTCGGTCGAGCTGATCCGCAAGCGATCGGTCGAGGCGATCAGCTTCGCGGTGAAGGAAGGCCTGCCCGTCAACTACGTCACCGAGGACACCACGCGCTCCGATCCCCGTGTGCTCTACGAGCTCTTCAAGAGCGCGATCGAGGCGGGCGCGCAGCGGCTCACGCTCTGCGACACCGTCGGCCACGTGACGCCCGACGGCGTGAAGAACCTCGTGACCTGGACGCGCAACCTGCTCGAGGCGATCGGCGCCAAGCACGTGGGCATCGACTGGCACGGGCACAACGATCGGGGCCTCGGCGTGGTCAACTCGATCTGGGCGATCGAGCACGGCGCCGATCGCGTGCACGGCGCGATCCTCGGCGTGGGCGAGCGCGTGGGCAACGCGTCGCTCGATCAGATCATCGTGAACCTCAAGCTCATCGGCGAGCTGGGCGATCGCGACGTCAGCAAGCTCGGCGCGCTCTGCGACAAGGTGAGCAAGTCGCTGGGCATGCCGATCCCCATCAACTATCCGGTGGTCGGTCGCGACGCGTTCCGCACCGGCACCGGCGTGCATGCGTCGGCGATCATCAAGGCGCTCGAGAAGGGCGACAAGGACCTCGCCGATCGCGTGTACTCGGGTGTGCCCGCGGGCGCGTTCGGTCGCGAGCAGGAGATCGAGATCGGCCCCATGAGCGGCGCGAGCAACGTGACCTTCTGGCTGAAGTACCGAGGCATCGCGTCGAGCCCCGAGCTCGTCTCGGCCATCCTCGCGGAGGCGAAGAAGAGCAACCGCACGCTGACGGACGACGAGATCCGCAGCGTCGTACGGCGCGGGTGAGCGCGATGCAGGACCTTCATCGCTACGGCTGGATCATCACGATCGTCGTGCTCGGCGGCCTCTTCGCGGCGTACGTGACGACGCGGCCCGAGCCCACGGTGGAGCGCCTGAGGTTCCGCGACGGCGCGGGCCGAGAGGAAGCGCCGAGCGCGCCCACGCCTCCACCCCCGAGCCCCGACGCGATCGCGGGGCGCACCTACGTCTCGGCCTACTCGCACGCGTACGTGGGCAACGGACAGCCCGTGCTCTTCGCGATCACGCTGAGCGTCCGCAACGTCGATCCGCAGCGCTCGCTCGTGCTCCGCCGCGTCGACTACCACGCGACGGAAGGCGAGCGTGTGCGCGCGATGCTCCCCGAGGCGCGCACGCTGCCGCCGCTCGGCACGGCGGAGTTCTTCGTCGATCGATCGGACGAGAGCGGCGGCTCGGGCGCGAATTTCCTCGTGGAGTGGGAGATCGCGCCGGGCGCGCGGCGACCTCTCGTCGAGGCCGTGCAGCTGGGATCGCAGGGCCCGGTGGGCTACTCGTTCGTGACGGTGGGCGTCGATGCGTCGGACGCGCCGTCAGCGCCGAGCTCGCCCACGCCCTCGAGCGGAGGTGAGGCGCCGGTCGCGCCGTCGGAGCCCACGACGTCCCCGGAAGCGGAGTCGCACGTGCCTGCGGGCGCCGAGCCCGCGACGCCGTGATCGTTGCGAGGATCGTCGCGCGCGGCGATCCTCCCGTGATGACTTCGACCCGCGCGTCCTCGCTCACGCTCTTCGTCCTCCTCACGCTCGCGATCGCCGGCTGCCGCGAGCGCGGCGCGCGCGAGATCTGCGGCAACGGCTCGGACGACGACGGAGACGGCGCGACGGACTGCGCAGATGCGACGTGCGCCTCGACCGCCGCCTGCCTCGCGACGAGCACCGACGCGGGCATGTTCGACGCGGGCCCGGCAGACGCGCCGTTCGTGCTCGTCGATGCGCAAGGCCCCGACGCGCCGGCCGTGGTCGAGTGTGGACCCCTCGACGTGATCTTCGTGCTCGACGTGAGCACCTCGATGGAGGGCTCGCTGAACGCGCTGCGCGACGGCATCGGCGACGTGTGGGACGCCGCGACGGCGCTCAGCCCCGACGCGCGCTTCTCGATGATCGTGTTCGTCGACGACGCCCTCGCGGTGAACGGCTGCGCGCCCTTCGCGACCGTGAGCGAGCTGCGTGGCGCGTTCGACACGTGGCGCTCGTTCTGCGCCTCGAACGAGAGCCCCGTGAGCCGCGCGCAGAACTACGACTTCCCCGAGAACTCGCTCGACGCGCTCTACCTCGCGGCCACGGACTGCACGCTGCGCGAGGGCGCGACGCGCGTGGTGGTCCACGTGACCGACGACACGTTCCTCGAGCGCCCCGCGGTCTTCTCGGACGCGGTGACGTGTCAGCACACTTTCCCCGAGGTCTCGCGCGCGTTCGTCGCACAGCAGCTGCGCGTGGCTTCGTTCCACGACACCGCGGACTACCCCGAGGGCTTCTCGCGTCCGTGGGAGAGCGCGCCGGGCCTCGTCGAGCAGACGGGCGGTGCCTCGTTCTCGCTCGACGAGGTCGTCGCGGGCCGCCTGAACATGGGCGAGGCGATCCGGACCTTCGTCGAGGCCGAGTACTGCACGCCGTTCTTGATCTGAAGGAGAGCGTCCGATGATGCGCGCGAGGTTCCGTGGGATCGCGATCACGCTGGCGATCGCGGCCTCGGGCTGCGAGCCGGGAGAGCTCCACGTGGAGCGGCCCGCACCTCCGCCGCACGGAGACGTCTATGCGTTCGCGAACGGTTGCTTCGCGATCGACGCCACCGCGCCAGGCAGCACGAACACGCGGTGGCTGACCGCCGACGCGAGCGGCGCGGGCTTCGAGCTCGGCGCGACGAGCCTCGCCACGGCCTCGCGCTTCACGCTGCGCGCGACCGATCTGGGGACCTACCTGCTCTACGACGCCGAGGGCCGCTACGTCGTCGCGAACGAGACCGCGCTCGCGCGCGAAGAGACGCTGCTCTCCGATCTCGAGCTGCTCGACGACGCGTTCCAGTCGCCCGCGGAGTGGGCGATCGAGCCCTCGCCGATCGACGCCGATCGTTTTCGGCTGCGTCACCTCGCGACCGATCGTTTCCTCGCGCGCGTGCCGATCCTCCAGGCGCCCTCGGGCGTCGGCCTCGTCGCGAACGAAGCAGAGGCCGCCGTGATCGCGCTCTATCCGAGCGAGGGCTGCCGCGCGTTCCCCGAGCTCACGCTCGACGCGGAGGGCGAGGTGGAGCGCACGCGGTGGGACGACGGCTCGGTCTTCGGCATCTCCGAGATCCACGCGCACCCGTTCACCAACTTCGGCTTCGGCGGCGGCGGCATCTTCCACGGCGCGCCGTTCCATCGCCTCGGCGTCGAGCACGCCCTGCCGAGCTGCGAGATGTTCCACGGCCCCGAGGGACGCCGCGACATCGTCGGCTTCGCGTTCTCGGGCCTCTCGGACGCCGATCCGGACGCGCTGATCACCGCGTTCGTCACCGGCCGCACGCCCGAGCCCAACCACCTCACCGATGGCTACCCCACGTTCACCGACTGGCCCAACGGCTGGAACAGCTCGACGCACCAGACGCAGTACTACCGATGGATCGAGCGCGCCTACCGCGGAGGCCTGCGCCTGCTCGTCGCGCACGCCACGACCAACCGCGTGCTGTGCGAGATGATCGTCGGCATCCGCGCGCAGCGCGTGCGCTATTCGTGCAACGACATGGTCGCGGTGGAGCGCGAGATCGCCGAGACGTACGCGCTCGAGCGCTACATCGACGCGCAGCACGGCGGGCCGGGGCGCGGCTGGCTTCGCGTGGTCACGTCACCGGAAGAAGCTCGTCGCGTGATCGGCGAGGGACGGCTCGCCGTGGTGCTCGGCATCGAGACCTCGAACCTCTTCGACTGCTTCCTCACGCCGCCGCCCGGGATGCCCGCGTGCGACGTCGATCACATGCGCCGCGAGCTCGATCGCTTCCACGCGCTCGGCGTCCGCGTGCTCTTTCCCGTGCACAAGTTCGACAACGGCTTCTCCGCGGGTGATGGCGATCGCAACGTCGGACAGATCGGGAGCTTCATCAACAGCGGGCACGACTCGAACCTCGTGACGGACTGCCCCGACTCGCCCACGGTCTTCGATCGGGGCGGCGTGCGCTTCGGCGGCCTCAACATGCCGCGCGACGACTACGACGCGCCTGCGCCGCACGACATGAGCGGCTTCGCCGACTCTCCCGTGGGCACGCTCGCGCCGTTCCTCGACGCGCTCCAGAGCCCGCCGCTCGAGGGCGACTACTGCCAGAACGCGGGCCTGACGCCGGTGGGCGAAGAGCTCCTGCGCGAGATGATGCGGCGCGGGATGCTCATCGAGGTCGATCACCTGCCGCGCCGATCGTTCGTGCGCGCGTACGAGATGCTGATCGAGTCCGACTACCCCGCGATCGGCAGCCACGGCAACACGAACCGCGGCGTGCTCTTCGAGCTCGGCGGCGTGTCGGTGTTCAACCTCGGCCGCTGTGGATCGCCCGACCGCGTGGGCGCGATGGGGGACTCGCTGCGCGAACGCGTCGCCGAGATCGAGGCGCACGGCGGCGATCCGTGGCCCTCGCTCGGCTTCGATCTCAACGGCTTCGCGGGCGCGCCGCGGCCTCGTTTCGGGCCGAATTCGGGGTGCGGCGACACGCCGCAGGCGAACCCGATCACGTACCCGTTCCCGTCGTACGCGGGCGACGTCGAGCTCACCGAGCCGCACCTCGGCGACCGCACGATCGACTTCGACACGGAGGGCTTCCTCCACATCGGCTTCTTGCCCGAGCTGATCGAAGAGCTCCGCAACGACGGCGTGACCGACGACGAGCTCGAGCCGCTCTTCCGCTCGGCCGAGGCTTACCTCCGCATGTGGGAGCGCGCCGAAGCCCGAGGCCGCGCGCTCTCGGGCGGCTGAACGCAGCGCCTACTCGCCGAGAAGCAGTGGCTCCATCGCGCGCAGGACGAACAGCTCCGACGTCGTGTGCTCTCCGACGAGCCCCGCTGGCGGGGCGGCGTCGACGGAGCGCACGGCGAGCACGGCGATCGTCTCGCCGCGCAGGTCGAGTGCGAGCTCGTAGCCCTCTTCGCGATCCGGCGTGTGCTCGCTCTCGCAGCTCGCGTCGTCCTCGGCGAGCTGGCGCACGAGGCAGAAGTCGTCGCACTCACGCCGCGACGCGTACGCCGTGGGCACGTCTGCGCACTCGGGACCGGCCGGCGTGGCGCGGCACAGGATCGTCCGCAGCCGGCTCGACTCGGTGACGGTGCAGCCGTGCGATGCCGTCTCGGTGCGTCGGGTGGCGAGCTCCAAGACCAGCTCGTCGCCTGTGATGCGCAGCGTGCGAGCAAGCGCCTCCGTCTCGATCGTCGAGTCGTCGTCGCTCGACTGAGAGAGCTCGTCGAGGAAGAACGCTCGCGTCCGTCCGCCCGCGCGCACGAGCAGCACGTGCACCGCGACGTCCGGGATGGAGAGGTGCACGAGGCGCGCGTCGAGCGACGTGCTCGCGCCGGGGACCGCGTCGAGCACCATGGTGATGTCGTCGCACGACGCGGGCCCGCTCAGCGCGATCTCCCCTTCTGCCGTCATGCAGTAGTGGTCCCGCACCTCCGTCGCGATGCGATCGAAGGACGCGGAGTCCTGCGTCGTCTGCGGCGTCGCCGCCGCTCCACCACGCGGCAGACGCTCGCTCGTTCCCGCGCAGCCGATCACCGACCCGAGGACGAGAATCCAGAGACGGCGAGCGCGCATGAGCGAGCGTCCCATGATTCCGTTCTCGATCGGAGAGGCCGAGACTCGGCACCCTTCAGCGCGCGGGGGCTTGATCGCTCTCGGGCGCCGGGGTGGATGGCGCGGCCGGCGCAGCAGCCAAGCCAAAAGGAACGAGCCCCTGTTGCTGCGTGGTGTCTCCAGAGCTGACTGGCACAGGAGCGGGCGCGGGTGTCGCCGCTTGTTGCTGGACGGAACCCCAAACCACCGTATCGGCAGGAGCCCGCAGCACACTCACGGTCAGGTTGGTGATGTAGCTGCTGTGCATGCCGCCCATCGCGATGACGAAGTGCGTTCCCCCGAGCATGGACGCCAATGCGGCGAGCTCCTCGTAGAACTCCGACACCACTGTTCGGAGGCCGCCGGTGCCCCAACCGCTGAACTCAGCGGCCACGGTGATCACGCCGACTTCGATCGCACCCGCCGGTGGCTGGGTGACCACGGGGCGTGCACTGGTCGTTCGCGACGCAGGTGTGAGCTGTGTGAGGTGGTAGACGTAGCGATTGGCGCCCCGATTGACCTCGAGGGTGTGGGCGTCACGCCAGCGATCGCGGCCCGAGCCAACGCACGCCGTGAGGCAGAAGATGACAGCCGTGCACACCATCCATGTCGACACCCGACCGCACATGGTTCGCAGGAGTAGCACGGCACGGCCGCGGTCGACGACGTCGGGTGCCTGACCTCCCGATCTGCGGGCTGGACGTCTCCTCGCCTTGGGAACACCTCACCCGCGACAACGCCATGACGACAGAGAGCATCCTCGAGCGAGAGCAGATCATCGACCGACCACGATCGGAGGTCTTCGCGTTCTTCGCCGACGCGGGAAACCTCGAGCGCATCACGCCGCCGTTCGTGGGCTTCCAGATCCTCACGCCGCTGCCGATCACGATGAAGACCGGCGCGATCATCGAGTACCGCATCCGCTTGTTCGGTGTGCCGATGCGCTGGCGCACCCGCATCGATCGGTGGACACCGGAGACGAGCTTCGTCGACGTGCAGGAGCGCGGGCCCTACGCGCTCTGGCAGCACACGCACACCTTCGAGGAGCTGGAGGGCGGTCGCACGCGCATGATCGATCGCGTCGTCTACCGCGCGCCGCTCGGACCGCTCGGCTCGCTCGCGCGGTGGCTCTTCGTCGCGCGCACGCTCGATCGGATCTTCGACTACCGGAAGAAGGCCATCGAAGAGATCTTCGGCCGCGCTCGGTGAGTTCGATCTAGTCTCGCCGCCCTCATGGGCCTTCGTGATCGTCTTCGTCAGCTCGCGTCCGGTCCTCGCTACGACGGTGCCGTCGTGGCCACGCTCGGTGGCATCGTCGATCGGCTCCGCGATCGATCACCGCCGCTGAGCCTCTCGCCCCTCGATCGACTCGATGGGCGCACAGCGCTCGTCACCGGCGCCAACCGCGGCCTGGGTCTCGCGATCACGGTGCAGCTCGTGGCGCGCGGCGCGCACGTGATCATGGCGTGCCGGAGCGGCATCCCGGAGATCATGGACGTCGTGCGTCGCGACGCGACCGCGCTCGCGGCCGAGATGCGCTGTGGGCCCGCGGGCACGGTGGACGCCGTGCGGCTCGATCTGTCGGATCTCACGCAGGTGCGCGCGGTGGCCGACGAGCTCGCCGAGGATCGCGTGCACCTCGACGTGCTCGTGCTCAACGCGGGCCTGGTCGGCATGTCGTCGCGCAAGACCAAGGACGGCTTCGACGAGATGACGCAGGTGAACTACCTCGCGAACGTCGTCTTCGTGATGCGCCTGCTCGAGCGCGGCGTGGTCCCCAACTCGGTGTTCGCGAAGGACGCGGACGACGCCGACGACGCGAGCGACGCAGCGCCGTTCACGCCGCGCATCGTCTTCGTGTCGAGCGAGTCGCATCGGTCGGCGCGGCCGGTGGAGCTCGATCGGCTCGGCGTCTACGTCGAGTACGGCATGCGCGAGACGGTGACCGAGTACGGCTACCAGAAGCTGCTCGTCGAGATGTGGGCCGCGGAGCTGTCGCGCCGTCTCTCACCCGGTGGTGTGCTGGACGTGGCCGTGCACACGACGTGTCCCGGCGCTGTCGCGACCGACATCGCCCGCGAGGCGCCGGCGTGGGTCAAGCCCGTGCTCGACCCGACGATCAAGCACCTGTTCAAGAAGCCCGAGGACGGCGCGGTGCCCATCGTGTGGCTCGCCGCGGCGCGTCCGGTGGAAGGCCGCACGAGCCTCTACGTGCACGTGAAGAACGAGAAGAAGCGCGCCGCGCAGGCCGACGACCCTTCGAAGGGCGCGGCGTTGTGGGCGCGGTCCGAGGCGATCCTCGAGCGATGGAGGAAGGCATGACGAGCGAGACGGAGCAGCGCGCCGAGCGCGTGATCGCGGGGCAGAGCTGGGCTGCGTTCTGTGATCAGCTCAAGGCCGCGGGGCAGGTGGTGCTGAACGGGCCGGCGGACGAGCTCACGCGCGCCGAGGGCTTTCGCTACCTCTCGCGCATCACGCGGGCCGCGCTCCAGACCTTCGTCGAGCACGGCGATCCGCGGGTGCCCGTCCTCCAGCGCGTGGTGCACGAGACGGCGAAGATGGGCGCCGACAACCCCGACAACGTCTACCTCAACGCGACGATCCACGGCGATCACCGCTACGTCGTGAAGGGCACGCGCGGCACCGTTCACTTCCTCTCGTTCGCGACGCAGCTCGGTCACTACGGCCGCGGCAACGGCATGCCGCCCGCGGGGCAGCTCGACTCCGCGCAGCTCTCGACGCGCGCCGACGGAACGTTCGAGCTGCACCTCGCGACGACGGAGCCGAAGGATCTGGGCGAAGGACAGCAGTGGCTGCCCATCGCCGAGGGTCTCGGCACGCTGATCGTGCGTCAGTCACGCTTGCTCCCGAGCGAGGTGATCGCCGAGCTGCGGATCGAGCGCGTCGGCGGCGATGGGACGCCGGCGGTGCTCACGGGCGCCTACCTCGACGACGCGCTCGAGCAGAGCGCCGCGCTGCTCACGTTCGCGCCGCAGATGTTCGCGGTGTGGGCCGGCATGTTCCAGGCGCACGTGAACCAGCTGCCGCGCTTCGATCAGGAGATGTCGAACCGCTTCGGTGGGCTCAAGGACATCGCCTACTACCACTCGTACTGGCGCCTCGCCGACGACGAGGCGCTCGTGATCGAGGCCACGCCGCCGAAGTGCGATCACTGGAACTTCCAGCTGAACAACCACTGGATGGAGTCGCTCGACTACCGCTTCCACCGCATCCACGTGAACAGCGCGCTCGCCACCACGCGGCCCGATGGATCGATCCGCGTGATCGTCGCGCACACCGATCCGGGTCTGCCGAATTGGATCGAGACGATCGGGCACCGCTTCGGGACGATGTGCTTCCGCTGGGTTCGACCCGAGATGCCCGAAGGCACCGAGCCGCCGGTTCCCTCGTGTCGGGTGGTGAAGCACGCCGAGCTCGCGTCGCTCGACTGATCGACGAGCTCAGGGGCGAGACACGATCGATTCACGACCCGATTCTCTCTCACTCGATGCCGAAGCCGACGCGCACGCGCACGGCGCTGCCGCGGGCGGGCGGAGGGAACGTGAGCGTGCGCAGGCGCGCCACCACACAGCGCGCGAAGGCGGCGGGCTCTTCGCTCTGCGGTGCGGGCGAGACGCCGGTGACCGAGCCATCGGCGGCGATCTCGATGAGGAAGTCTCGTCCTCGGTTCACCGTGGGCGGCTCCTCTTCGCGGGGCCAGCACTGGCCCCAACCTCCAGCCGCGTTGATCGGGCCGCGCAGGTCGTCGCCGCTCGACATCCCGCCCCACTGGAGGCTCGAGAGCGTGACTCGAGGTGTGAAGCCGCGACGAGCGCGCGCGATGGCGCGGGTGATCTCGGGATCGCGCTCGCGCACGACGGTGGGTGGTGGCGCCGTGGGCGGTGCCTCGACGATCGGAGGCGGAGCGACAGGCTCGATCGCGGGCGCTGTGTCCGTCGAGGGCGGCTCCATCGGCAGCATCGCGAGCACGCTGCGGGTCTCGACGTGCGCGGTGCTCGGATCGTCTACGGGCTCGCCGTGCGTGCTCGCGGGCTGCGTGCTCGCGGGCTGCGTGCTCGCGGGCTGCACCCTGCGCTCCTCGCGCTCGGGTGGGGTCGGCGGCTGGACGATGCGCACCGCGACGGCGACGATCGCGAGCGTCGCGAACGCACCTCCCACGGCCGCGATCACCGTGCGTCCAGGTCCCGCCGC
>JAFLCL010000097.1 GCA_017303575.1 Deltaproteobacteria bacterium | reverse complement strand
CCGCGTCAAAGTCGCGAACCGACTGCTCAAGCGCCTCGGCGACCTCGGGTTCGAGGTGCGTGAGGTCCAAGATCGATTGGCCGCGTAGCCGCCGCCTTGCCGAGGGTCAGGTCAGTTTCTTCCTAGGGACCGAGAAACAATCGATTCACGGCCTGATGGGACGCGGTGGTGGGGGGTCCAGGGCGAGTTCCGCAGGCCGAAGGCCGAGGATGTTTGAGCATCGGACCCCCTCCGCCGCGGCCCGACTCGAAGCGGGGAATTCTTTCTCACTCTCTCAGACCGATCGCCTCACGGACTCACCGTCCGTCTCGCCCAGCAGCCGCCCTGCCATGGAATGAGCTCCACGGAGCCAACAGCGTGTTGGGCACGCGCTTCGCCAGCCACCGTGGTGCGGATTCGGACGTCGTACTCGAGACCGTGCGGCGCCAAGGGTCGAATGGCGCCCTCTACGGCTGCGTCCGCGTCATCCCGCGGGGTGCGAGGCGCTTGAGTGCGATCGCTGTCCACCCAACCGATCTCGTCGCATGCGTTGTCGAACACCTCCACCCCGACGAGCTCGAAGTTCACTGCCGACACGACGTGGCACGCGCTGGGCTCGTCGTTCGACTGCACAAACAGATATGTTTGGTCGTTGCTCAAGCTGAGATGACAGACCCGCACGCTCAGCGGAGCGGAGTCCTGCTCGTTGGTCATCGCGCAGCCTGCCGTCGCCACCAGAACCGAGAAGCAACCCATCATTCGTGGTCGATTCGTCATGCTGTGCCTCATTCGGTGACGAACGGAAAGTCATCGAGCGCCATCGCGCTTGCATGTCCCACGGGCTGGACCGTGGGAGACTCGACATTCGTGAGAAAGATTGGTCACGCGTCGAGCACGCCGCGGCTTGAACCGCGACGACCCACGTGAGGACTCGGAGATGAGGCATCCTCATGACTGCCCCGGCCTCTGTGCGAGCTGCTCATTCGGCAGCCAAGGGTTCGCACAGGTTCTGGTCGGGAGCGCACGCCGTCACGAAGCTGGGCACGTCACCTTCGACGACGGCTCTGGCATGCGCGTACACCTCGCCACTGCGTGTGTCGACGATGCATCGCACGTCGTCGGTCGCGGCACCTGAGGTACGCGGTCTCACGCACCACGTGACCTCCTCCAAACGACAGTCGGTCGCCTGCGGGACATAGCGGACTACCGGCACCCCGCAGCCTTCACCGCACTCGTCGTTGCCTTCCACGAACTCTCCGTCGCAGGCGGAGTCGGCCGCGAGACATCCGGTCACGGACGCGACGAGCAACGTCAGGACTGCCGGTACGATGTACCGAAATCTAGAGAGCATTGGGGATCGCCTCCGTGATCGATGTCCGAAGAGCAAATGACGAGTACGCGGCCTGAGCCCGTCAGATAGAGATCTCTCGTGTCATGCCATCACCGCGACCGCGGCGAGCGCAGTGACCCGTCTCGAGATCCCGTCGTTCACGTCCGCTCCACGGATGCGCCCATGCGGATGCGACCACGACGACAGCCAGAACGGTGCCAATCGAATCGGTCGCGTTTCCGCCGCGTCGACCGAGCTTCGCCTCCGCCCCGTCGCTTCCGTGACGGCAGGATGCTGACGACGGCCCCGAGCACGTGACCCCGAACGGTCTCGCTGACCCTCCCCAACCCCTCCCTGCGGGAGGGGCTCGGCGGCTACGACGCGACGTTCCGGGTCAGTTCTTCGTCTTGTGGGTCGGGAACGCGCACGACTGCGCGCGCCACACGCGGTTGTCGTGCGGGACCTTGCGCGAGCCCTCGCCCACGACGTCGCGCTCCGCGAACACGTGATCCCACACCGCCTCCGCGAGCGGGCGCTGCTCGACGGCGACCATCTTGCCGGCCTCGAGCAGGCGCTGCTCCTTGCGCTCGCGGAGCGTGCGGCACTCGTCGGCGCTGCGCAGGCCGCGCGAGGCGAGCTTCTTCTCGAGCTCGACGATGCAGTCGATCTCGCTGTCCACGTAGTTCGAGCCCGAGCTCGACGAGTGGCCGTACAGGCGCGAGACGTACGCCTCGAGCACCATCGGCTTGCGCTCCGTGCGTACGTAGCGGATCGCGGCCTCGAGGCCGCGGTACGCGCTCTCGACGTCGTTGCCGTCGATGACAGCGGTCTTCATGCCGAGCGCGGCGCCCCGATCGGAGATGTGCTCGCCGCCCTGCTGCTCGTGCTCGGGCGTGGAGATGCCCCAGCCGTTGTTGGTCACGATGATCAGCATCGGCAGCTCGAAGCCCGGACGCGACGCCCACACGAGGCAGCTCGCGAAGTCGCCCTCGGCCGTGCCCGCGTCGCCGCCCTGCACGATCGTGATGCCGTCGTGGTCGCCGCCGCTCTCGGGCTTGGCGCGCTTCTGCGCGACCGCCGTGCCGATCGCCATCGCGTACTGGATCTCGATCGGGCTCGTGATCGGCGCGACGTTCCACGCGCGACGCGAGTAGTGACCGACGAAGTTGCGACCCGCCGAGAACGGATCGGTCACCGTGTTGCGCATCTGGCGCAGCGCATCGATCGGATCGGCGCCCATCGCGAGCAGCGTGCCGCTCGAGCGGTAGTGGAGGTGGAGGTAGTCGTGATCGAGGCCCTCGCCCTTGTTCACGAGCAGGCCGAGCGCTGTGTTGAACGCCTCTTCGCCCGGACCACCGATCCAGAAGTAGCCCTCGCCGCCGCGCTGCATGCGGATGAGGCGCTCCTCGAGCGCGCGACCCTCGATCATCAGGTCGTGCATGCGCAGGAGCAGCTCGGGAGAGAGCGGCTCGACGTTCGACGATCCCCCACGCAACACGGGGAACGGGTGCGCGCTCGGTGAGGAGTGGCTCTGCGTCATGAGCCCGTCTCTAACACGCAGCCGACGGGCCTCGCACGCCGCGCCTCCGTTGACGCGACGCATCACCGGATCGGCCGCGTCCCAAGGGAGAGATCCGGCCTGACGGCTGATCGATCGTCACGCCGTCGCACGTGGGGCTGACAAAGTGACATCGGCTCGCGCAGGCTCGGCCCCGAAACGCCCAGGATCGTGGGCGATTCGCGCGGTCGAGGCCCTGGCACGTGGCCTGCGATGCCTCGTGGGCATGAGCCCCACACGCATCGCCGTCTACGTGATCGCGACCCTCGTCGCCGTCTTCGGAGTGGTCTTCGCGGCCGACGCGCTGGTCGAGTCGGACGAGGAGCGGCTCGACGAGCTCGCGGTCTCGATCGAGAGCGCGCGGAGCGGCACACGCAGCGAGCGCATCGCGGCGCTCGCGGGTGACGAGCCCGTCGCCGTGGTGGCGGATCGACACCGCGTGTGGATCGACGCCGACGAGCCCGAGAGCACGCTTCGCGCGGCGATCGACGACGCGCTGCCCGAGCTCACGGACGGCGCGACGATCGTCGCGAGCGAGAGCGCGCTCACCGGTCAGCGCGGCCGCATCACGATGCGCCTGCGTGAAGGGCGCGAGACGCCGGTCGATCTCGTCGTCGAGCTCGCGCTCGCCGATCACCAGTTCTCGCTGATCGAGGTGCGGCGCATGCGCTGACGCCGCGGCGTGCGTGCTACAAGCCCACCCATGCCGCGAATGGTTCAGTGCGTGAAGCTGAAGAAGGAAGCCGAAGGCCTCGATCGTCCGCCCTACCCGAACGAGCTCGGCAAGCGGATCCACGAGAGCGTCTCGAAGGAGGCGTGGAAGCTCTGGGTCGCGCACTCGACGATGCTCGTGAACGAGTACCGCATCGACGTGTCGAGCAAGTCGGGCACCGAGATGTTGCTCAAGCAGGCCGAGCAGTTCTTCTTCGGCGACGGCGGCGACAAGCCCGAGGGCTATGTCGCGCCGACCGAAGGCGGCGGCGGCCATGGTCATGGCCACTGAGTCGATCGCCGCGTGAACAGCACCAAGGCGGATCCGGCGTCCGATCCGAGGGCCGAGCACGAGAGCCGTCGTGATCGACACCGCGCCGAGGCCACGCGCCTCGAGGGCGTGGGCTTGCGCTTCTCGGTGGTGAACCTCGTGCTCTTCGGCGCGGCGGTCATCGTCGGAGGCGCGGGCGCGTGGAACCGTGATCTCGTCGGGGTGCTCGCGGGCGTCGGTATCTTCGTGCTGTTCCTCGTCGCCTACGTGGTGCACGGCCGCATGGTGCGCGCGCGGGATCGCGAGACGACGCGCGCGCAGATCCACGAGCGGCACCTCGCGCGCATGCGTGGCGAGCTGGATGGGCTCGACGGCGGCGACGGCCTGGCCCCGCCCGATCACGCGTATGCGGGCGACCTCGATCTCTTCGGCAAGGGCTCCGTCTTCGCGCGCCTGTCGGTCGCGCACACCGAGGCGGGTCGACGCGCGCTCGCCTCGTGGCTGCTGGCGCCCTCGGACGAAGTGCACGTCACCGCGCGGCAAGCGGCTGTGCGCGAGCTCGCGGGCAAGCTCGATCTGCGGGCCGATCTCGAGGGCGCGGTGCTCGACACCGGACAGGACCTGCTCGACGGGGCGCGCTTCCTCGCGTTCGTGCGCGGGCCCAAGCCGATCTCGTCGAGCGGCCTGCTCAGCGCTGCGACGATCGTGCTGCCGCTCGTGACGATCACGCTGCTGGTGCTGTCGGGCAACGTGCTCCCGAGCTACTCGTGGCTGCCGCTGGCCGTGGTGCAAGGCGTGATCGCCGCGCGCGCCGAGGGCTTCGTGGGCGAGGCGATCTCGCTCGTCGTGTCGCGCGCGCGCTTCGTGTCCGCGTACGGCGCGCTCTTCGAGACCATCGAGCGCGAGCGCTTCGAGGCGCCGCTGCTGGTCGAGATCCAGAAGCGCCTCGGTGAAGGGCCGTCCCGCGCCACCACCGAGATCAAGCGCCTCGAGGGATGGGCCGGCCTGCTCGAGCTGCGTCATCAAGGCATCGTCCACTTGGTGGTGAACCCGATCCTCTTGTGGGATCTCAACGTGCTCCGCTTCGTCGAGGCGTGGGCCACGCGCGTGGGCCCGCGCTGCGGCGAGTGGTTCGAGGCCGCGGGCGAGCTCGAGGCGCTGAGCTCGCTCGCGACGTTCGCGCACCAGGATCCCGACGCGATCGCGCCGAGCGTGACGGACAAGGGAACGGCGCTGATCGCCGAGGGGCTCGTCCATCCCTTGCTCGCGTCTGATCACCGCATCCCCAACGACGTGCGCATCGAGGGCGAGAAGCACGCGCTCCTCATCACCGGCTCGAACATGGCGGGCAAGAGCACGCTCCTGCGCGCGGTGGGCGTGAGCGCGGTGCTCGCGCTCGCAGGTGGCTTCGTAGCCGCGCGTGCGTTCTCGCTGCCCCGCGTTCGCCTCCGCGCGAGCATGCGCGTCGCCGACTCGCTCCAGCGCGGGGCGAGCTACTTCCAGGCCGAGCTCGCGCGCCTGCGTACGGTCGTGGCCGACGCCGACGATCACGAGGCGCCGCCGATCTTGTTCCTCCTCGACGAGCTCCTTCGCGGCACGAACGCCAAGGCGCGTCACAAGGGCGCGCGCGCCGTGCTCCTGCACCTCTTGCAGCGCGGCGGCATGGGCCTCGTCGCGACGCACGACATCGCGCTCTCGGAGCTCGAGGACGAGCTCGCGGCCGACGCCAGCGGCATGCGCGTGGTGAACGTGCACTTCACCGACGTCTTCGAGCACGGCGAGATGAAGTTCGACTACCGCCTCCGCCCCGGCGTGGTCCGCACGTCGAACGCGCTGCGCCTCCTCAAGATGGCGGGCATCGAGGTCGACGAGGACACCAGCCTGTAGTCAACGCCTCCGGCGCTCGACGCGGGGCCCAGAGTGGCGCGCGATCTGGGTGTCGCAGCTCGTGCCGCGGCGCCTGGGGAAAGCTCCCATGCGCACGATCGTCCTACGAGCGTCACGGCGGATCGGTACAATCGCGATTCCTCATGCGTGAGCTCCGCGATCGACTCGATGGCCTCAGTCGCCTGCACCGCATCGCAGACCCCGAGGAGCGTCGGGGCGCGTTCCGCCAGTCGTTCGCGACGCTCGCCGCGCGCGCTGCGGAGCTGACGCCCGCACCGCTCGAAGGCGTCGATGGCAACGCGCTGCGCGAGAGCTTGCGCGCGGCCATCGGCTCGAAGCTGCTCGAGGATCTGGGCTGGCTCTCGCAGTCCCATGCGATCGCGGCGCTCTACGAGATCGCTGCAGCGCTGCCTGCGTGCGACGAGAAGCGCGAGCTCGGGCGGCGCGTGCTCGTGGGCCTCAACGACGGCGACGCGCAGACGTTCGTCTTGCTCGCGACGCACCTCGCGCTCAGCTCCAAGCGAGGTCTCTCGGGCTCGGGCCTCAAGGCACGCGTCGCGCTCGCGCTCGATCTGCCGATCGGCGCGGGCCTCGGCGTGGACGCGCTCGCCCTCGCGCTCGTCTCGCGGCGTGACCTCGAGGCCGAGTGGCTGACGCAGCCCTCCCAAGGATCGCTGCCCTCGCGTCGGCTCGCGGCGCGCCTGCTCGATCGCGCCGCGCGTGAGATCAACCGACGCGCCGTGCTGGGCGACGAGAGCGCGCTCGCGCTGCTCGACCGAGCGTCGGTCGGCGGCGCATGGAACCGCCTCCTCCGGGATCGCGAGCCGCTCGTGTGGCGTCACGTGGCGTCTGCGCGTGGGCAGCTCGCGGGCATCCTTCCCCGCTTCGATCAGGAGATCGCCGAGGATCTCGGCCCCACGAAGTCACCGACCGAGTGGCGACGCGCGGCCACCTCGCTGGCCGCGACGCTCGCGATCGAGCCCGAGCGCGCGCTCAAGCGCTGCGAGGATCTCTTGAAGAGCGAGATCTTCAAGAAGGACCGAGGCATCGCGGCCTCGATGATCCAAGGCCTCGCGCGCGCGGCCGAGACCGAGCCCGAGGCGGCCGAGCGCATGATCGTGATGCTCGTGCGCTCGGGCGGCATCGACGCGATCGAGGCGCTGCTCTCACTACGCGAGGAGCGTCTCGGACAAGAGATGAGCGAGTGGACCGCACGACTCGCGCTCTCGCGCCTGCGCGACGCGGAGATCGTCGGCACGCCCGGCGCGGACGACGGCCACGACGCGCTCGTGCACGCGCTCGATCACGCGCTCCGCACCGGCACCACCGCCACGACCAGCGCGACGGCGGTCGGCATGAGACGACCGACGACGTCGTCTGCGTCGGGCCTCTCGGTGACCGACGACATGGGCCCCGGGCTCCTCGATCTGCTCGCCGACGCGCGCGAGACGTTCCTCGAGCAAGACGCGCGCACGGCGCACGGACGATCGATCGAGATCCTCGGTGCGGTGGAGGTCGCGCTCGCGCGGCTCGAGAACGCGGACGACGACTCCCCCGAGAGCCGCGCCGAGAGCTTCCGCGCGCTGCGTGAGCTCGACGCCGTGCTCTTCGAGACCTCGACCCTCGTGGATCTCCTCACGCTCGGCCTCAAGGAGGGCTCGCGCGACGAGACGGCCAAGGGTCGACAGCGCGCGACGGGCGCGCTCGCGGAGATCGTGGCGCGCCTCGGCGAGCGCTTGATCACGCTCGAGAGCGAGCCCGTCACCGACGAGACGCCCGTGCTCCATCGCACGCTGCGGATCCGTCGTCTGCGCGTGCTCCTTCACCTCGTCGACGCCGACACCGCAGGCGACGAGCGCACGCCCGAGACGCGCGAGCGGCACCTGCGCATCGCGCGCATGCTCCTCGATCGTGCCGCGACCGATGCGCCCTCGCCGGTACGCCGCATCGTCCACGCCGCCGCCGCGCGCGCGTGTGAAGCGCTCCTTCGCGAAGAGGAGGCCGAGATCTGCGACGTGCTGGTGGCCGTCGTGATGCACCTCAAGACCGAGGACGAGCTCACGACGTTCGCCGAGGCCTCGATGATGCCGGAGATGGAGAACCTCTTCCGCGCGTACGCGAGCGTGATCGAGCGGAGCGAGCGCAAGGCGCGCGTCACCAGTGTCCGCTCGCGCGCGGGCCTCGAGGCGCTGCGTGGTCTCATCCGACATCTGCCGCTGGCCGCGGGGCCGCGCGTCGAGGCGCTGCGCGCGAGCCTGCTCGCGCTCACCTCGACGCTCAGCGAGATCTCGAGCGCTGGGTCGATCGCGGAGATCGTGGGCGAGCTGGACAGCGGCGGCGTCGAGGGCACGCAGCGCTCGCGCTTGCTCGTGCTCGCCGACTGCGTCGAGTCGCTCGCGCGTCTCGTCGAGGGCTCGCTGCGCCGCATGGGCTACCTGCGTCCCAAGGGCGAGCTCACCGCGGGCCCCACGCTGCGCCTGCTCGACAACGCGGCCGCGCACGCGCTCCGTGGTCACGACACGGCGTACGCAGATCTCCTCGCGACGGCGCTCGATCCGCTGCGCCGCGAGCTGCCGTTCCACTTCGCCGAGATGATCGCGACGGTCCTCACGCAGACGATCGCGCTGCCCGCGTTCGCCGCGATCCGCGAGAAAGAAGGGCCGATCGCGCTGGTCTCGCGTCGAGATCGAGGCCTGCCGCCATGGCTGCCGCCGAGCCGCGTGCTCGGTGGCTTCTACGTGCTGCGCGCGCTGGGCTCGGGCGCGGTCGGCTCGGTGTTCGTCGCGCGCCGCTCGGAAGAGAAGACCGTGGAGAGCGCGACGCTCTTCGCGCTCAAGGTGCCCGAGTACGGCGGCACCGTCGCGCGCACTCTCGGCGAAGAAGAGTTCTTCCAGATGTTCCGCGAGGAGGCGGGCGCGCTGCTCGCGGTGCCCTCGCACGTGAACCTCGCGCGTCTCGTCACGTTCGACGCGGGCGCGCGGCCCAAGCCGATCCTCGTGATGGAGCTCGTCGAGGGCCCCACGCTCGAGCGCTTGATCGAGACGGGCGGCTTCGACATGGCGCGCGCCGTCAACACCATCTTCGGCGTCGCGGCGGGCCTCGAGGCGATGCACCAGGTGGGTGTCGGTCACCTCGATCTCAAGCCCAGCAACGTGATCCTGCGAGATCCCGATGGCCCGGGACCCGCGCTCGAGACACCGGTGCTCGTCGACTTCGGTCTCGCCGGCCGCAAGGTCCGCCCTGGCTGTGCGACGGCCAACTACGGCGCGCCGGAGGTCTGGGGTCTCACGCCCAAGGGTTACACGGCACACCCCGGCGCCGTGGACGTGTATGCGTTCGGCTGTCTCGTCTACGAGATGCTGACGGGCCGCGAGCTCTTCCAGGCCGACACCGATCTCCAGATCCTCACGCAGCACCTCCAGCACGACGGCGATCTCCCGCAGATCGACGCGCTCGCGCAGGACCCCGAGCTGCGACCACTCGCGGAGGTCCTGCGCGCCTCGATCCGTCAGGACCCGCGCAAGCGCATCGCGATCGACGAAGCCGCCGCCGCCTTCGGCCAGATCGCCCCCCGCCTCCTCGAGCGCCGCTGGCCCCTCGCCGCGTGAGTCGCGCGATCGATCGGTGGGCGGCGATGACTCCGCTTCACGTCGAGTGGCTCCGGCCGCGGCGCCCCGTTCGCTCGGGGGACCGCGCCGCACCGACCACTCGCTCGGCCTCGTCGAGCGAGGCAGCGACGAGGTCGCCGAGATCCTCGAGCACGGCGGAGCCGCGGTGTCGCGCCGTGCGCAGGAGATGAACCTCCACGGGGCCGAACGAGAGCTCGCGCGCGATTCGGTGGAGCCGGCCCGACGTGATCATCGGCGCCGCGACGAAGCTCGGGACGATGACGATTCGACCTGACCGCGCTGCCAGCTCGGCCGCCTCGCCGAACGTGCTCACGCGGATCGGCCCCTCGCAGCGCACCCGCACGGCGCGGCCCCGCACGGTGCCCGAGACCTCGCTCCGTACGCCGACCGCGAGGACGTGCTCGAGGCGGGCCAGCTCCCGCAGCCTGCCGACCACGACGCTGGGCGCGGCGCAGAGGACCGGCGTCACCGTACCGAGCCGCCGTGCGAGAAGGTCCGATGGCTCGAGAGGACCCAGACGCAGGACTGCGTCATAGGCCTCCTCCACCAGGGAGACGCGACGCGTGTCCGTTCGCGCCTCGATGGAGAGGCGGGGGTGGCGCCGCGCCAGCTCGGCGAGCGCAGCCGGCAGGAGGCGATGCGAGAGGTCGGGAGGCGCGGAGAGCCGCAGCTCCTCGATGTCGCGCGACGAGGAACCGCGCGCCTCTGCAGCGGCGACCTCGAGCTCGCGGAGCACGTGGCGCGCGCGCTCGAGGAAGCGCTCTCCCGCAGGGGTCGGCAACACCCCGCGGCCGGTGCGCACGAAGAGCGGCACGCCGAGCGTCCCTTCGAGATCGGTGATCTGGCGGCTGACGGTGGAGAGCTGCGCGCCGAGGCGCTCGGCCGCACGGGAGAGCGAGCCAGCCTCGGCGGCGGCGACGAACGCGGTGAGCTTGGCGGTGTCCATGGGTCGCGCGGCTTGGTTTGCCACTCCTGCAAACCAGCGTCCACGACTTGCACAGGAGACGAGGGCCGGAGGCAGCACTAGAACGAGGGCTCGCGAGGAGAACGACCGAATGGCCAAGAAGCCCCCGATGAGTGGCATCCGCGACACGAGCTTCGCGTGGAAGCCCGTGCCGACCAGCTCGCTCGAGCTCGCAGGCCGACGCGTCGCCGTCATCGGCGGGACCGACGGCCTGGGCCGAGCGCTGGCGCGGACGATGGCGTCGCGGGGCGCGAAGGTGATCGTGGTCGGACGGACGTTCCGCGACGAGGGCGTGGCCGGGCTCGAGTTCGTGAGAGCGGACCTCTCCTCGATGAAGGAGGCCACGCGCGTCGGGCGCGAGCTGAGCGCGGAGCTCGATCTCGTCGCGCTCACGACGGGCATCCTCGCCGCGCCCGAGCGCGAGGTGACCGCCGAGGGCCTCGAGCGCGACATGGCGATCAGCTACCTGAGCCGCCTCGCGATCCTGCGTGCGCTCGTGCCTCGGATGAGCGCGGACCGCGCCGCGGGCGCACCGAGACCACGCGTCTTCGTGATGGGATTTCCGGGCACGGGTCAGGCCGGCGAGGCGCTCGACGACCTCAACGCCGAGCGCGGCTACGACGCGATGAAGGTCCACATGAACACAGTCGCGGGCAACGAGGCGCTCGTGCTGGACGAGGCCCGTCGCCACCCGAGCACGGGCTTCTTCGGACTGAACCCCGGCCTCATCAAGACCAACATCCGTGCGAACTATCTCGGCGAAGGAAGCCTCAAGCACCGCCTCACCGAGACGCTGATCGGCCTCTTCACGACGAGCCCCGAGTCGTACGCGGAGCGCATCGTGCCGCTCCTGTTCGCGCCCGAGCTCGAGGGCCGGACCGGCCTGATGTTCAACCAGAAGGGTCTCGCCATCCTCCCGACGGCCGAGCTCACGCCAGAGCACGTGTCGCGCTTCATCGGCGCCTCCGAGGCGCTCGTCGCGCGCGCGCGCTGAAGACGAGCTCGAGAGTGCTCGGCTCAGCGCGCTCCTCGAGGATCACTCGGCATGCGATGGTCGTCGGGCGCGACGCGCGCTCGCCTGTACGCGGCTCCGAAGGTCGTCGTCGCCGAGCCGCGCCGGTCGGGCATGCCTCAAGGAAGTGTGGAGAGGAAATCCCAGAAGGCCGGCGCGGCGAAACCGTCCTGCCGGGAGTGGTCTTGCATCGTGGTCTCGCACCACACGACGGGCGTCTCGGGGTCGCAGCCTGCGTAGGCCTCGCACGGCGGGTGATCCGTCGGCGTGCGCGCGGCCGTCGCGTCGCAGCCGTTCGCGCTGACGAGCGCGTCGCGCGCGCCTTCACTCGCGGCGATGCCGACGGTGCCGTCGTTGCGATCGTGGATGAGCAGCGCCGCGACGTTGCCCGTGCACATCGAGCCCGCTTGTCCGCCCGCGATCGTTGCGACGCCGCGCAGCATGCTGCCGCGCACGCACGCGAGGCGGTGCGTCATGAACGCGCCGCCGCTGTAGCCGGTGGCCCATCGACGCTCGGGATCGGCGCAGAAGCGCGACTCGATTGCGATCACGAGCGCATCGAAGAACGCGACGTCGGGCCCCATCGCCGAGGTGTCCCAGCAGCGATCGACGGCGCGGCCGCGCACGTGGATCGCGTTGCCTTCGGACTCGCGCTCCATCGGCACGTTGTTGTTCTCGCGCTCGGGGTTGTCGTTGCAGCCGTGGAATTGGTAGTCGACGGGGTAGGCGCGCGTGGGGTCGTAGCCGGTCGGTAGCCACACGTCGTAGGTGCGCGTGACGCCGCCCGACTCGAGCGTGGTCTCCACCCACTCCCCGGTGGCCATGCCCGCGGCCATGCCGCAGCCCGCGCTTCCGCTCGAGGGCGTGAACGCGTCGTCGGACGTCGCGACGGGCGCGTCCGTGCCGGGGGCGATCGGCGCGTCCGTGCCGGGTGTGGTGCGCGCATCGCGACCTGCGTCCTCGCTCGTGCCTCCATCACCACACGAGGCGAGGAGCATGGAGGAGAACAGGCCGACCGTGAGACCTCGTACCGCGTTCATCGCGTGATCGAAGCACAATCTCCCGAAGGCCGAGCGTGAAAGTTGTCCGTCCCCGTCACTCGAACAGCAGGATCGGCTTCTCGCCTCTCGCGCCGAGCACCGACTCGGTGCGCGTGCCGCGGTAGTCGCGACCATCGACGATCGCATCCTGGCCCACGACCGAGGCGATCACCGAAAGCGTCTGGCCCTCTTCGATGGCCCACTCGCCGTGCACTGCGCCCGACACGTCGAGAGGGATCAGCGCGTTCGGGTGCGCCTCTGCGAACGCACGCAGCGCCGCGCTCCGCGACGACGCGTTCCACTCGCCCGCACGCCGTACGAGCACGAGGAGCTCGAAGGGCACGCCCACGCCGACCGCGACGCGCACGCGACCGGTCTCGTCTTCGATCGCGAAGTCACCGCCGAACGTCACGTCGGCGAGCGTGACCGGCCGGCCGTCGTTCTGCTTTCCGAGCCCGACCGGCTCGACGCACGACAAGAGCCGGCCGAGCACGACCGGTCGCCCCGTCACGGGTCCGCGCGCTGGCGGCGCGATCGCGCGCACCGCGCCTCGTACGTGCACCGTGCCGGAGCGCACCTCGCCGATCGGGGTGCGCGGCTGCCGGTGGAGGCGCAGCGTCGTGAGGCGCGTGCCGAGCCGTTCGCCCCAGTACGTGGGGCCCAGAGTCGTGGTGGCGAATCCGCTCGCGTCCGTCACGTGGTGGAGCCTGCACGTGATGCACGGCGAACGCGAGGTGCTCGGCTATCATGCGCTCCCGATGTCACGCGCCTCGCGCACCGATCGCCGCTCGTTCTTCACCTTCGTGAAGAAGGGCATCACCGACTTCCACCAGACCGCCAGCATCGTCCCGAGCGGTCGCTTCCTCGTGAACGCGATGGTCGACGCGGCCGAGCCCGAGCGCGCGAGGACGATCGTGGAGCTCGGCCCGGGCACGGGGCCCATGACCGGCCCGCTGCTCGCGCGCATGAAGAAGGACGCGAAGCTCTTCACGATCGAGATCGACGAGCCCCTCCACAACGAGCTCGTGCGAAGCCACGACGACCCACGCCTCACGGCGATCCTGGGATCGGCCGAGCACATCGAGGAGCTGCTCGCGGAGCGCGGCCACACCGGCAAGGTCGACGTCGTCTTCTCGTCGCTCGGCATGAGCCTCATCCCGAGCACGATCCGGCAGCGCATCCTCGAGAGCGCGGCGCGCGTGCTCGCGCCCGGCGGCACCTACGTGCAGTTCGGCTACTTCCACACGCGCTACGTCACGTGGACCAAGGACGAGGGCCTCAAGGGCTTCGACTACCGAGGCACGCTCGAGAAGCACTTCGGCCGCGTCACGCGGCAGCCCGTTCCGGCGAACTTCCCGCCAGCGTGGGTCTATCGCGCCCACCCGCGGACCCGCGCGTGAGCGACGACGAGGCCGACGGTCTCGACGCTCCCTTCACTCCGCCCGAGAAGGTGACGCTCTCGGTGCGTCCGCCGACGAGCATCTCGCGGCCCGGCGCGCCACGACCTCCCATCCCCGCACCGAAGTGGGGCGAGCTCGAGGTCAGCGGCACCTCACCGACGCTGCGCGAGAACGTCGAGGCGATCGATCCCGCGCTTCACGCGATCCCGCCTCCACGACCTCCCACCACCGCGGTGTCGGGGCCGCCCGGCTTCGGCGATCGAACCTCCGCGCCGGTGGAGCCGCCGCGTCCTTCGCCGCCGACACCTTCGCCGAAGCCGGACACGCGAGAGTGGGGCGAGGTCGATCTGCTCGGCGTCTCGTCCGCGATCGCGTCGCCAGTGTCGCTCGACTCGAACAAGCCGCCGCCCCCCGGCGCGCTCGATCCGTCGGAGACGATCCGGGATCCCGGGCCTCCGCGCGACATGCCGCTCGCCGCCGACGATCGCGTCGCATCACGAGCGTCGTCCGAGGTCGCGCCCCAGCGCGTGGTCTCCGTCAGCACGCTGCCGCCTCTGCCCGAAGGCAAGATCTACTGGTGCGACGGCTGCCGCGCCTACGTGCCTCCCGATCGTGTGCTCGCGATGAGCACCCAAGAAGGACGCGTCGCGCTGCCGATCTGCCCGACGTGTCGACGGTTCGTGCGACTCGAGTCCTCGACCAGCGTGCGCGGTCTCGACGTGGTGCTGCTCGAGGCGATCACGTGGCCGATCTCGCGCGAGATGCTCCCCACGTGGCTCGGCAACGCTCTCGTCTTCTGGCTGCTCAGCGCCTGCTGGGTGCTCGGCCTCGCGCCGCTCACCATCGCCGGGATCGCCACCGCGCTCGGCGTGCTCGCGACGTACGGCGCAGCGATCATCCGCTCGACGTCGGCGGGCGACGACGCGCCTCCGCCGCCCTCCGAGGCGATCAGTAGCTGGGCGATCGCGAGCGCGGTGATCCGACACACGATGGTCTTCGTGATCGGAGGCCTCCCGCTCGCCTACGCGATCGTGAGCGGCGCACTCGGCGATTGGTCACCGACGGAGCGCACCGTGCTCGTCGTGCTGAGCATCGTCGTCTTCTGTCTCTACGTGCCCGCGGGCCAGATCGTGGCGTCGTCGAAGGAGACGTTCCTCGCCGCGCTGAACCCGATCGTGCCCATCCGCTTCGCGTACCGCGTCGGCGGCGGCTACCTCCTCGCGTGCGCGATCCTCTTCGGCTTCGCGCTCGCGCACCTCGTGTGCGTGGGGATCGTGATGGCGGTCGTCGGCGCGATCCTCGGACCGGGCGTGCTGTGGAGCCTCTTCGTGTCGCCCGTCGTGGTGCTCGGCGTGCTGATCGAGGCGCGCATGCTCGGCCTGCTCGTGCGCGAGCACCGCTTCGATCTCTCACTGCTCTGACGGTCGTCGCGATGGAACGAGACGACCGTGCGCGAACTCGTGCACCGCGTCCTCGAGCTGCGCGCGACGGACCACCGCCGGATCCAGTCTCCACACGCGAATCGTCCACGAAACAGGGCGATCCGTGCGATCGAGACGAGGCAGGCGTAGGGTGACCACGCGCGGCTCGCTCGGCATGACGCGATCGTCCTCGACCTCGAGCCGGTGCGCGCCACGGCGCTCGTACACACGCCCGAGCTGCTCGCTGCGCGCGGACGCGGGCTCTCCCTCACGCCACGCGCGCACCTCGAGCACGCGGTAGAGATCACCCGTCGGCACGGCGTGCCCTGCGCGCGAGCGCAGCGTGAGCGTGACCACGTCGACGCGTCGCTCCACGTGCACCTCCGCCTCCACGTCGAGCGCGCGGGCGCGCATCGCCCGATCGCGCAGGCCGGGCAGCGCGTGATCGTGGCGTCCCTCGTCCTCGGCGAGGTGACAGCCGATGCAGGTCAGGCCTCGGGCGCCCTCTGCGCTCGCGGACCACTCGCTCACCGTGTCCTGCAGCCAGTCGTTCGGATCGAAGGTGGCGTGAAGCGACGGTCGCTCTGGCGCGGGAAAGTGGAACTGGTGACAGCTGCGACAGCCCTCGACCTCACCGACGCGCGCATCGATGCGTGTCTCGTGTGGTGCCTGTCCGCTCGCACGCGTGTGCACGACCACGCCGTCGCGCACGTGGCAGCTCGCGCAGCCCACGCCCTCGTCGGCCCACGCGCCTTCGGTGCGCGAGGACACCTCCTCTGCGAGCGGCGCATGACATCGCTCGCACGCGCGGGACGGACGAATCGCCAGCTCGCGCTGGTAGAGCGGATCGAGGTGCGATCGCGCGTGCGCCGAGCGTGTCCACGCAGCGTGCTCTCGCGCGTGACAGGCGCCGCACGCCGCGCTCGAGACGCGCTCTTCACGCGGACCGATCGCGACGGGGCCGCCTCCCTCGGGCAGGAACGGCGGTAGCGCGCGCGCCAGCTCGGGCGCGTCGAGGTGCGCGTCCAGGCCGACATCGCGAGGCGCATCGACTGGCGCCTCGTCGCAGCCGACCAGCACCACGAGCACGAGCAGCGCCAGCCCTGGGATCACGGTGTCGCGTTCTCGTTCGGATCCGCGGCGGCGCCTCCGACCGCCTGTGCCGTGCCGCCTCCGCTGCCGATGCCAGCGGCGGCGAGGTCGATGCCCGGAGGCGAGAGCAGGATCTGCGTTCCGTCCCAGCGCGCGCTTCCCTCGCGTCCATCGGGCCAGCGGATCTGGAGATGATTCGTGTCGTCGATCGTGACGTGCACACGTTGGTCGGCCGCGAGCGCGGCACCGCTGGGCAGCTCCGTGGACCAGCTCGGCGTGCGCGCACCGGGCGCGAAGATCGACCAACGCTCGGTGCCGGCGATCCTGTCGTCTTGCACGCTCGCTGTGACGAGGACGAGCGCGAGCGGGCCCTCGGGCGAGCCGTGCCCGATCGCGGAGACGCGAACGAGGTCACCGTCGACGACGACGCTCGCGAGGCGCGTCCCCGTGGCACAGGCGGTGTCGATCGTGGCGAGATCGAGCGCGCTCTGCGTGTCACCGACGCGCGTGGTGAACGCGAGCTCGAGGCCCTCACGCCCGCGCACAGCGACGATGCCTCGGGGTCCCTCCACGCTCGTGTCCCCCGCGCGCGCCGAGGGAAGCGCCGGGCTCGACATCGCGAAGTCGTGGCAGCGCGGGCTCGTCGTGAGGCTGCGGCTCGAGACCCAGCCCGAGCGCACCTCATCGCTCACGACGAAGGCCCAGCCCTGACTCGCGTGCGATGCATGTCGCCCGATCGATCCTTCGATCACCCACACGTCGCTGCCCCGCAGGATCGGAACGGTGACGTCGCTCCCGGGCGAGGGCGCCGCGTGTGCGTCCACGTCCACGCTCGTGCGCGCGCCGACGATCGCTTCGCTGCCCGTGAGCGACACGCGCGTCGGCACCTCCTCACCGCTGTCGGTGCCGAGCGTGGCCGCGAGGAAGCGCGCGCGATCGCTGCGCGTGACGAGGCGACCGCGATCGTCGCGCCCCACGTGCACGAGCACCTGCGCGCGCTCGTCGTCCTCGAGGCGCATCCACTCGGCGACGAGCACAGCGGGCGAGCGCGAGCGTCCGAAGGCCCATCCATGTCGCGTGGGCGCGGGCACGTTCTCGCTCGGATCGGGGCTGACCGCGGTCATCTCCTCGATGAGCGGCGCGAGCGGTCCATCGGCGCGCAGGAACGACGCGATCGACGCATACGTGACCTCGGCCTCGGGCGCGCCTGGGCTCGTCCACTGGTAGACGCCGTACGCGCCGATCACCCACTGCCTGCAGCACCAATCGCCGTCGCCGTCGGGATCGACGCTCGCCGCGAGCCTCGCCGCGACGGGCGCCTCGGGCACGAACGCAGTGCTCGGATCGTAGGTGCTGACCTCGGTGCCCTCGATCCGGAGGTGCAGCGTCTCGAGGAACGAGTGGTCACCGCCACGGTTGCCTTCACGTGCACCGAAGCACGCGATCGAAACGAGGCGCGGATGCGCGAGCGGTGCCCAGCACTCACCACCCCCCGCGTCGCGCCCCTCCATCGCCGTGATCAGCGCGCGGATGCGCTGATCGATCGCGCCGCGCACGGTCTCGTCGGGATGCGCGATGCGCGGCACCGTCCAGCGCTCGTCGAGGATCGTGCGGGGGGTGATCTCGAGCTGCGTGACCTCGGGCCTCGTGTCGGGCCCGCCTTCCGCAGGGATCGTCTGCGCCGCGAGCCGATCGATCGCGGTCGTCGGCGCCGGCGCAGGCTCTGCGGTCGGCGGTGGGGTCGGCGCCGCAGGCTCGCTCGTCGTCGTCGTGACTGCGGGCGTCGTCGGTCCCTCGGGCGCGATCGTGGGAGGCGGATCGCTCGCGCCTCCCGAACACCCTGCGATCAAGAGACTGATCGAGCCCCACACGCACACGCCCTGTCGCATCGGCGGAGCATACGTGGCTCACGGCGGGAGCGGTCAGGGACCGCCCTCGGTGTTGCCTCCGCCGCCGAAGATCAGATCGCTCGCCGCGCTCCACATCGCGTTGCCCGCGGAGAGGAGCGACTCGCCTGCGACGACGCCCGACGCGATCGGGATGATGTAGCGCTCCGCGCTCTTGGGGTTCGTGCGCTGCCAGATCAGCGCGATGACCGCGCCGATGAAGAACGAGAACGAGTTCTGGAACGGCACGACGAACGCGAGGCCGAGACCCATCGAGGAGGGCACCCACGGGCGGATGTGCTTGGGCGCGAGGCTCTCCGCGAGCGAGAGCGCCGTGCCCGCGATCGCGCCCACGATGATCGCCATGCGCGCGGTCTCGGGGATCGTCTCGACGCCGCCCGAGAGAGCACGCGCGACAGCGGCCCACATCCCCGTGGCCGGCGAGTTGAACGCCTCGAGGTGCGCCTGATCGGGCACGAGCATGTACCAAGCTGCGATCACCGCGGGCACGCCGAAGAACACGCCGACGAGCTGCGCGATGAACTGCTGCCGCGGGTTCGCGCCGAGGAGGTAGCCGCTCTTGAGGTCCGTGAGCAGATCGGCCGCGGAGCCGGCAGAGCCCGCGGTGATGCCCGCGGTCATCAGGTTCACGGTGGTGTTGCCGGGCGCGAGCAGCGCGTACGTGAACTGCGTGATCTTGCCCATCGCGCCGATCGGCGTCGTGTCGGTCTCGCCCGTCGCGCGACACGCGACGAGGGCCAAGAAGAACGACAAGCCGACGCTGACGACGGCGAGCCAGGGCGCGATCTCGAGCGAGAGCCAGCAGACGACGACGAGGCCGAGCGTGATCGGCACCATGCCCCACACGAACCACTGCACGGGCACCTCGACGTGCCCGACGGGATCGGCGTCCTTCGCGTTCTTCGTATCGCCGCGGTTGGCGTCTCGCGCCTTCTGCACAGCGCGCACGATCGTGCGCCAGCTCATCGCGAACGACGTGAGGCCCGAGGCCACGAGGATCGCGGTGCCCAGCCAGAGGCTCCACTTGGTCACGCGCAGCATCGCGATCGCGCCGTCGTCCGCGAAGATCGCCTCGACGTGACCGAGGAACGTGGCGCCCTCGACGCTCCAGTCGGACTGCGACGCGGCCCACGGGATCAGCACGAAGTACGCGAGGCACGAGCCCACGAGCATCCACGTCGAGACGCGGAGGCCCACGATCATGCCGGCCGCGATCAAGAGCAGGCCCGGCTCGAACGCGAGGCCGCCCATCTGACCACCGCGGATCGCACGGCCGTGCGCCTCGAAGACGGGAAAGTCGAGCGGGATGCTGGAGGGGATCCAGCCCATCACGTCGCGCATGACGGCGCTCACGATGCCGACCACGAGCGCGATGACGAGCGCGCGCGCCTTGAGCACGGACTCTTCACCGGCGGCGTAGAGCGAGCGCAGCGTCTCGGCGGCCGCGATGCCCGACGGGAACGGCAGCTGCTCGTTGTTGATCATCTGTCGCTTCATCGGGATGGCGAGGAAGACGCCGAGCAGCGCGGTGAGCCCGACCCAGCACGCGACGGGGAGCCACGGAAGGCGCGCCGCGTCACCAGTGAGCAAGAGCATCGCGCCCACGGCCGTCGCGAGCGTGCCGCCCGTCGAGTAGCCCGCGGCCGACGCGGTCGACTGCATGCAGTTGTTCTCGAGGATCGTCATGCGCGTCTTGGCCAGGCCCGCGACGACGGCGAGGTTCCAGATCGAGAACGAGAGCACGCTCGCGGTGATCGCGACGCCGAACGCCCAGCCGAGCTTGAGCGTCGTGTAGAGGTTCGACACCGCCATGAGGGCGCCGAGCGCACCGCCCATGATCACCGCGCGCCACGTGAGCTGCGGGGTGCCGTCGCCCGCGTAGTAGTGCTTGAGCCACGCGCGATCGCGCTCCTCTTCCGGCAGCGACGCGAGATCGGGCAGACCCTCGGGCGTCCCGGTGGAGGCGGTGTCGGAACCAGTGCTGGGCGCGCTCATGGCGCGCGACGCTATCCCGGTCGGCGCGCCCTGGAAAGAAGGTGCGAAGAGGCCGGGCGGTCAGCCCGAGTCGCCTCGGGGCGCTGGTCCCTGCCATGCCAGCACGAACGCGATCACCGACACGGCGAGGCTCGTCACGAGCACGAGGGGCGCGAGGTGCGAGCTCGGATCGGTGTCGTTGAAGCCGCGGATCGGGAGGATCTCCTCGGTGATCGCGATCGGCACGAGGTTCACGCCTGCGTGCAGCGCGATCGAGATGCGCACGCTCCGCCAGCGGTCGGCGATCGCACCGAGCGCGAGGCCCGCGAGAAGGATCGAGGGCACGCTCGCGCCGTCCATGTGGAAGAGCGCGAAGAGCACCGCGACCACGCCGATCGAGGCGCCACGCGTCGTGCGCAGCGCGAGCTCTCGCTGGGCGAACGCGCGGAACAGGAGCTCCTCGGTGAGCGGCGCCGAGACCACGAGCGCGAGGGGCACGGTGATCGCGGAGTAGACGTCGTGGATGCGCAGCGTCTCGCGCAGCGCGGCCTCTTGGTCGGGGCTGTGGCGCAGCGCGGGCAAGGCATCGGTGACGAGGTGCGAGAGCTCCACCATGACGAGCTGAAGAGCGAGACCCGCGACGAACGCCGCGAGCACGCGGTCGAGCGGGCACGGCGCGAACGCACGCGACACGAACCCGCGCGGGCCGCCCTCGCTCAGGTACGCCGCGAGGAGGACCGGCACGCCCAGACCGACGAGCTGCGCGAGCGCGAGGCCACCGGGGTCGTGGGTGACGAGGTCGAGCGCCTCGTTCGACGACAGCCCTCGCACCGCCGCGACGACGACGCCCTCGAGCACCACGGTGAGCCCGAGGAGCACGAGCCCGCTCGCGAGCACGCCGAGGACGACGAACGGCGAGAGCGGTCGAGGGCGCGGCACGGGCGCGAGGATACGAGACGCTGCGCGTCCGTCGATCAGGGCGCCGTCGGGGCGTCGACGCCTGCGTCCTCCGCGATCGGCACAGCCGCGGCGAGCTGCGTGCGCGCAGACTCGAACGCGGTGAGCACCGTCGGTGAGGTGCGTCGCGAGTCGAGCTCGAGATCGGGCTGACGCGTCAGCGCCTCGACGAACGCTGCGATCGCGAGGTCGTTGCGATCGACGGCGACGTACGCGATCGCGAGCGCGCGCTGGATCGTCACGATCTGGTTGCCCGTGAGCTCGCCCGCACCGAGCAGGCGATTGCCCATGGCGATCGCCTCGGTGTACTGGCCCCGGCGCACGGCCTCTTGCAGCACCGGCAGCTCGGAGGAGATGCGCTCCTGGAGCTCGCGCAGCTCACCCGCGGTGTCCTGCGGCGCAGCGACCGGCATCGCCTCCGCGACGATGCGACGCCCCTCCTCGCTCATCACCAGATCGGCGAGCGGGACGAGGATCACCTGACCACGCGTGAGGCGCGTGCCGCGCAGGTTGTTGAAGCGACGCAGCGAGGTCGCAGCGCGCGCGTCTTCGAAGTACTGCTGCGCGACGCGCTGGATCGTCGCGCGCTGATCGGCGACGTGCCGCAACGGGTACGGCACGAGAAGCTCGGCGCCCTCCGGAGGCTGTGCGCCCTCGACCGCGGGGTTGGCATCCTGGATGACGAACGCGCGTGTGCCGACGCCGTAGTAGCGCTCTGCGATGGAGCCCCACGTCTCGCCGCTGCCCACGCGGTGGTAGGCGACCGCGGGCACGACGAGGCGGAGACCGATGACGATGGGCACGCCGCCCTGGGTCTCGAGCCCGTTCTCCGCGACGAGCACGCTCTCGCGTCGCGGATCGCCGTAGTAGCGCTGCGCGATCGAGGCCAGCGTCTCGCCCTCGCGGACGACGTGCACGAACGTGGGGAACTCCGCCCGAACGACGGCGGTCGAGAGAGAGCACCAGAGGGCGATCGCCGCTGCGAGGAGGTACCTCAAGGCGTCTCGCCTTCGGGCGTCGCTGCGATCTCGGCCAGCGTCTCTTCGATCACATCCGTCTCGCCCTCGCGCACCCACACCTCCCGGTCGATCGCCTGGAAGTAGGGGTTCTCGAAGCGAACGAAGTGAAGGCCCGGCGGCAGAGCGATCTCGCGCGCGGAGGGAGTCGTCAAGACTTCTTGACCATCGATCTCGACACGCGCCCACGGATCGACGACGAAGCGCAGGTGCCCCGCGCGCTGGGGCACCACGGGCGCACCGGTCTCCGCGGCGAACTGATCGGGATCGCCGCCGAGGCGTCCCGAGAGCCCTTGCACCGCGAGCCCGGCGATCACGACGAACGCGCCCAGGCCACCCTGCACCGCCCACATCTGCGTGATCATCCTGCGATCGCCGTTGCCGCGTCGCATGCGGTTGGGCGCGCTCGCGCTGAGGATCTCCTCCGCCTTCGCGTCGGTGATGACGCCGACCTCGCGGAGGTACATCACGAGGCGCGCGTTGTGGTTGATCGGCACGCGCGCGGCGAGGAAGTCCTGGAGATCGTCGATCAGCGCCTGCGTCGTGGGGTACCGGTTCGCAGGGAGCTTCTCCATGCAGCGCCCCATGATGTGCTCGAGCGTGCGCGGGACCGACGGATTGATCTTCCGCGGGCTCGTGTAGCGATCGAGCCGGATCTTCTGCATCACGGTGCGCGCGTCGTCTTCGACGAACGGCTTTCGGCCCGTGACCATCTGGTAGAGCACGATGCCGACGGAGAAGATGTCGGAGCGGAAGTCGAGCTTGTCGCCGAGGATCTGCTCGGGGCTCATGTAGCTCGGCGTGCCGAGGCCCGTGCCGGTCTCGGTGAGATCGGTGAGGCGATCGTCGCGCGCGATGCCGAAGTCCATCAGCTTCACCTCGCCGTGGTGGGACAGCATCACGTTGGCGGGCTTGATGTCTCTGTGGATGATCCCGCGGAAGTGCGCGTAGTCGAGCGCGCGCGCGACCTGGAGCGCGATGATCGCGGCGATGTCGACGGGCAGGCGAGGCGTGATCTCGAGCAGGTCGTAGAGATCGATCCCCTGCACGTACTCCATGACGATGAACATCGTCCCGCGGTCCTTCACGAAGTCGTGGACGTGCAGGATGTTCTCGTGCTGGAGCGAGGCCATGAAGTGCGCCTCGCGCTCGAAGCGCTTGGCGAACCCGGAGTCCATCGCGATCGACGGCTTCAGCGCCTTGATCGCGACGGTTCGACCGAGCGGCTCCTGCACCGCCTTGTAGACGACGGCCATGCCACCGGAGCCGATCTCCTGGAGGATGCGGCAGTTGCCTATCTGGTCGACCATACGGCTCGGCGAAGAGGGGCGGGAACGAGGGCAGCGAGGGTCGCAGTGTGTCGACCGAGTGTCAACGAATCCCTTGGTTTCGAGGGCTATTCGCCGAATTCAGGCCGCGGGACGGCGACGGCGACGCGTGAGCACGCACAGCGCCGCCACCCAACCGAGGCCCGCGAGCGTCGATGCGCGTCGCGTGGGCGCGCCGATCACGCTGCACGTACACGTCGATCCACCGCCACCGGTCGTCGCTGCATCGGGGCGCGGAAGCGCCGCATCGAAGGGCACGCCGCCCTCGCCGCACATCAGCGGACCACCGTCGGTCGGGCCGGGCGCAGGGCCGCCGTCGACCCCGCCGATCGTCGCGATGTCGTAGAGCACGTCGGGCCAGTAGGCCGGGCACACGCCGCCCACGACGGTGCATCCATCACAGCCCGTCTCGTTCACGACGTCGGAGAAGCCCCACATCGGCACGATCGTCTCGCCGTCGTCGTACGAGCGCCCGACGGCATAGGGGTTCGTCAGCTCGTCGACGCACACGAAGAGCTCTCTCTCGCCACTCTCCGTCTCGCGCGCCGCGAGGCAGCGCACGCGCAGGTCGGCGTCGAGCGTGGTGAACGTGAGGCCCGCGTCGTCCGAGCGATGAAGGCCTCCGTCCCAGCTGCCGACCCACACCCGCGAGCCGTCGTGCGAGAAGACGGCCCCCACGATCTCGAGCGTCTCGAGCACGGTGCGGAACGTGAGGCCGCCGTCCTCCGTGAGCAGCAGGCGCTCGGGGACCTCGTCGGTCACCACGCGCGTCATGCGCACGAGCGCGCGATCGGGGTTCATCGGATCGACGGCGAGCACGTGCGCGTTGCGCTCGTCCATGCTCAGCGCGATCTCGATGCTCTCGAAGGTGGCGCCACCGTCGGACGAGCGGAAGAAGAAGACGTGGCGCGGCTCCATGCCCATACGCGGGATCGCGCCGCTCACGTACACGCGCATCGGATCGCTCGGGGCGACACGCACACGCTCGAGCAAGAGGCCGGGGTCGAACGTGTGGGCGACCTCGAACGACTCGCCCTCGTTCGTGCTGTGGATCAGCGTGTTGTCGGCGTCGCCCGGCGACATCGCGACCCAGAGGCCGCGGTCGTCGTGCGGATCGCGGATCACGTCGATGGCGTAGCTGCCCCACGCGCCCGCAGGGCCGTCGATGTAGTCGCACCCCCGAGTGGTGGAGAGACGCAGGCCATCGAAGGTGCCGAGTGAGATGCGACCCGACTCCGTGACGGCGATCGGCGGATCCTCGGTGAGGCGGTCGTAGTCGATCGCGACCGCGCAGCTCCACGTGAAGCTCTCGCCTCCGTCGCGCGTGGTGAGGAACGCCCACGTGCCGCGCATGACGAAGTGATCGCGATCGCTGGGGTCGAACGCGATCTGACCGACCATCGGCTCACGGCCGTGCGCGTGCACGATCGCAGGCGAGACGCCGAGCGCACCGAGCACGACGCTGGCACCCATCACGCGCGCGAGCGGTCGGCTCATTCGAGCGCCCTTCCATCCACGACCACGAGATCGATGTACCAGTACCCCTCGCGCTCGGTCAGCTCGCACGCGACGGGCGCTTCGCCGAACGGACCGTAGAGCGTGCCCTCGACCGTCGCCGCGTCGTCGTCGTGCGTTTCGACCGACGTGAGCAGGGGCTGCACGTGGTTCGCGAGCGCATCGATGCGCGCGACCTCGGCGCGGAGGTGCGCAGCGTCGAAGTCGTGTTGGTAGTCGGCGTTCATGCGCTGGAGGGCCGAGGCGTGGTCTTCGTCGCGCAGGTCGGCGAGGAAGCCCGAGCAGGCAGAGGACGCGTCGTCGCCTTGCGCGAGGATCATGCGCGTCGAGAGACCGAGCACGCACAGGCCGCCGAACGCGACGAAGCCGCACCCGAAGCCGAGCGCACGCAGCCAACCGGAGGTTCGAGGCGGGCTCGAGCCGCTCGCGGCCTTCGGCGCGCTCATCTCAACCGATCCGATCGACCCCGATCGATCCGAGGCTCAGGACGCCCATGGATCGAGGATCTCGGAGAGGATCGCGATGCTCGTGCGGAACGGATCGAGGATCTCGGTGCGGGTTCGCGTGTCGACCGCGTGCGGCGTGCCCTCGAACGGATCGATGATCTCGACGACCATCTCCGTGATCTGCGGCAGATCGTGGCGTCCCGCGCGCGGGAACGGATCGAGGAGCTCGCTCCGCACCGAGCTACGGGCGGTGCGCTCCTGCGCCGAGGCCCCGGAGGGCACGAGCAGGATCGCCGAGGCCACGAGGCCGAGGACTGCAACGAGCCATGCTCCGAGACGCATCTGCCGAGCATACACGGTTTCCGTCCACGCGCCTCGTGAGGCTATTCCCACTTCCGGCCCCCGAGCTTGTCCACGGCCGCGCGGTGGGCGAAGTACTTGTTCGCGTCGGGGCGGAACACAGTCCACACGACGAACGCGTCGAGCACCGCGCGCACCACGATCACGAGGCGCACGGCGTTGTTGAGCTCGCCACGCTGCGCGCCTTCGTAGGAGAGGAGCGTGACCATGTTCGCGTGGCCGCGGAACGCGAGGACGCCCGCGAAGATCCAGAGGAGGAAGCCGAGCACGGCGAGCGGTCGTCCGTAGGCCCGGCCGCGCCAGCACGTGACGGCGACGAGCGCGGCGAAGACGATCTGCGCCGGAGCGCACCCAGGCAGGAGCAGCATCGAGGGCGCGCTGGTGATCGCCTGGAGGAGCGAGAGCATCATCATCGCGCCGAGCGCGATCACCATCGTCCGCGGTGGCTCGGTGACGGGCGCGTCGAAGTAGGTGATCGGCCGCGCGTCGACGGGGCGCGTGGTGTGGATGGGCTGCGCGAACCGGCCCACCTCGGAGGGCGGAGGCGCTGCGAACTTGCTCGACGTCGGAGGCGGCGGTGCTGCCAGCGGCGGCGCGGGAGGCGGAGGCGCGACTGGCGGGGTTGCAACAGTTGCTGGATAAGTTAGAAACAAGCGCGCCGGAGAAGGTGAGTCCGATGCAAGTGGCGGACCTGCGGAAGACGCTGGAGACGGAGATCG
>JAFLCL010000096.1 GCA_017303575.1 Deltaproteobacteria bacterium | reverse complement strand
AGCGTCACCCCGACCTGCCCGAAGAGCAGGAGCCCGCCGGGCGACTCGCGGTACGCGATGAGATCCACGTCGAGCCGCGGACCTCGCATCGCAGCGAGCTCCACCTCGCGCGCGCGCGCCGCGAGCAGCGCGAGCCGCACCGCGTCGACCGCCGGCACACGCGTCACGTCCGCCAGGCGTCGCTCGATGTCGATCGGAGGCGGCAGTGACGGATCGGGAAGCGCCCCGCTCGTGCCGAGCGTCTCGACGTCGGCGCGCCCGAGCGCTGCGCCGAGGGAGACCTGGACGTCCACGATCTCTCCGCGGACCGCGAGCACGCTCGCGCGCGCCTGAGAGAGGAACGCGCGCGCTTCGGCCACGTCGGCGAGCGTCGCGATGCCCGCCGCACGCGCTCGCTCGGTGCGCTCCACGATCCGCTCGGCGACCAGGAGCTGTTCACCAGCCGTCGCGAGGTGCGCCTCGGCTTCCCGCATCGACATCCATGCGCGCGCCGCGGCGAGACGCTGCTCGAGGGCCACCGCGCGCGCTCGCGCCTCACGCGCGTCGCGCTCGCGAGAGGCAGTGCGGCGCTGGGCGCCGGCGAGATCGGCCAGGTTCCACGAGTGTCCGAGCTGGACCTGTCCTTCGAAGCCACGGTCCTCCTCGCTCAGCGCGCGCACGCCGGGCATGGCGTAGAGACGGCTCGCCTCGGTGATGTCGGAGATGCGAGCGTCGCCCTCCGTGCGCTCCGCGAGCGCGCGCTCTTCACTGGCGACCGAGGGTGTCGACGCGGACAGGCCGATGGCATCGTCGAAGGTGATCGCTTGCGCCGCCCCGCGGCTGGACACGAGGGCGAGCAGCCCGAGCACGATCGCAGCGAAGAGATGGAGGTCGCGCACCACCACGCTCTACGCGCCGCGCCCGATCCGACGCTGAGAACAACCTGAGAGGCTTCTCAGGAAGCGCGCGGCGGCCGTGGTCGCGCTGACGTCAGCACGCGTCTTCGCTCTCCTCGCCGAGCCGCCCCGATCGCAAGAACGCCTCGAGCCGCCGCGCGGTGGTGAGGCCGACGAGCGCCACTCCCGTCGCCGAGACGAAGGTCGGCGTGCGTTGCTCCATGCCCGCCCAGTCGTGGCCCCAGCTCGCCAAGAGCGCGTCGTCCTCGGCGCTCGCGACGAGCCCGCCCGCGCCAGCCTCGCGCAGCGCGGCGCCGAGCACGAGCGCGTTCGAGGGGTCGCGACCTTCTCGCCAGAATGCGCGGTACGTGGCGGAGACGAACGCTCCGACGTCACCGCGGCCGGTCCGCGCCATCGCGGCCACGGCGCGCGCGACCGGTGCGGTGCTCGGCCAGAGCTGAGGGTTGGCCAGCGTCGTCTCGGGTGCCCGCTCCCGGAGCATGACGAGCTCCTTCTCCACGAAGGCTCGCTCGCTCGAGGTCTGCTCCCGCGCGGGCACGGGAAGGTCGCGATCGTGTCGAACGCTGCGGTACTCGATGGGTGGCGGCCGATCCTTCGAGCTTCTCAGCCGCTCGGAGGCGACGAAGCAGAAGGGGCACCGAAGATCGAAGTAGAACGTGAACGCGCCTCGGGTCATGCCACCGGTTCGATCGCCGAGGTCGTGCGTTACGTCGTTCGCCTGGGTCGAGTGGTCCGTTCCACCTCAGGGCCTCGAGGGCGAGCGCATGGCCCTGCATTGCTGTTGCGAAACACCACAGAGATCGATCGACGACGCGGTGATATCGTCGTCGTCCTATGCGCAGTCTCTTCGTTCGCTGCTCCGCTCTCGCACTCTTGGTCCTCGCGCCTGCTGTCGTGGGCTGTGACTGCGCGGGAGAAGACGATCGCCAGCGCCGTCGAGATGCAGGACCGGGCGAAGAGTCCGACGCGCCGTTCGCCCCGCCCGACGCTGGCGATGGCGATCCCTGCAACGACGGCTTCGATGGCGATGGCGACGGCGAGGTCGACGAGGGCTGCTCCTGCATGCCTGGCACCGTCCAGCGCTGCTACCGCGGTGAGCCGGCCCTCGCAGGCATCGGCGAGTGCAGCTGGGGCTCGCAGGACTGCGCGAGCACGAGCGGCGAGTTCGGCGTGTGGGACCTGTGCGTCGGCGATGGCTCGCCCTCGCCCGAGGTCTGCGACGGCGTCGACAACGACTGCAACGGCGCGACCGACGAAGGCTGCGAGTGCCCCGTCGGCGCGACGCGCGACTGCTACACCGGCACGCGCGGCGAGGACGTGGGGTTGTGCCACGGCGGCACCGAGACGTGTGTGATCGAGGGCGGCCTCTCCACGTGGAGCGGCTGCGAGGGCGAGGTGCTGCCCGCCGCGACCGAAGAGTGCGATGGCAGCGAAGACGAGGACTGCGACGGCCTCGTCGACGAGGGCTGCACTTGCACCAGCGGCGACACGCGCAGCTGCTACGGCGGACCGCCCGGCACGCTGGGCGTGGGCGCCTGCCGCGGCGGCACGCAGAGCTGCACCGCGGGCGGCTGGGGCTCGTGCGTCGGCGCGGTGCTCCCGGGCTCCGAGCGCTGCACGGGCGGCGTCGACGAAGACTGCGACGGACTCGCCGACTGCGACGATCCGCTCTGCACCGACGACACCTCGTGCTGCACGCCCTTCGACGACGCAGTGCCCGTGGTGCCCTCGAGCGTCGAGCTGCTCTTCATCGTCGATCGCTCGGGCAGCATGGACTACCCGGCGACGGGCACGACGCGCACGCGCTGGGAAGAGCTCCGCACCGCGATGGACAGCGTGCTGCCGCTCCTCGGTGATCTTCCGCTCGGCCTGCTCACGTTCCCCGAGATGGATGGCACGAGCGAGAGCCTCAGCTGCCGCGTCGCGAGCACGCCCGACATCGGCATCATGCTCGGTGCGACCGGCGCGATCAGCGCGCGCCTGGTGCTCGTCGATCCGCGCGCAGGCGACACGCCCACGCCGGACGCCATCGCGACGGCCGACGCGTACATCCGCTCGCACCCCACGACGGTGCCGCGCTTCATCGTGCTCGCGACCGACGGCCTGCCCGAGCCCAACTGCGGCGCGACGGTGAGCGCGACGGTCTCCGCGATCTCGACGATCCGCACGAGCCTCGGCGTCGACACGTTCGTGCTCGGCTTCGTCGGCCCCGATCGCTCGGGCGACACGTCGGGAATCCCTGCGCTGCAGGCGGGTCTCAACGAGATGGCGGTCGCCGGCGGCCGTCCGCGCGCAGGCGCGCTCCGCTACTACGAGGCCGTCGATGGTCCGGCGTTCGAGCGCGCCCTCCGCGCGATCCTCGCCGCCGCGACCGACTGCGCCTTCGAGCTGACGAGCGCACCACCGCGCCCCGACCGCGTGACCGTGCGTCAGAACGGCGTCGTCGTTCCCGCGTCGCGCTACACGATCACTGGCACGCACCTCGAGTTCAGCGGTGTCGCATGCGACGCGATCCGCAGCGGCTCGGTCATGACGATCTCCGTCAGCGACGGCTGCTGACTTGCCCGAGGGGTCGTGCGACCCCTCCCCACTGCGTGGATCCCCAACCCCGCTCGGACGCCTCGCGAGTGCGCGGAGCGAGAAACGTCACTGCTTCGCGAGCGCTTCTTCGATCGCCAGCGAGCAGCCCCGCGGCACCGCGCTCGGGTCACGACCGAGCAGGCGCACGCCGCGTGTGCCGCTCGCGCCGCGTGTGATCACGCCGTAGTCCGCGGTCTGGATCGACACGCACGAGTCGAGGTTCGCGAGATCGTCGAAGCGCAGGATCCCCCGCGCCCCCTCGCGCACCGGGGCGAGCGTCACCGGATCCACCGCCGTCACGCGCAGCCAGGGGGGAGCCCACAGAACGCCCTCTTCGGAGGGCGATCCGCGATCGACGATCTCACGGCTCCACAGCTGCGAGCTGAGCTCGGTCATGCCGTACTCGGTCACCACGCGATCACCACCGACGCCCCAGCGCCCCGCGATCAGCGCGCGCAGCGAGGGCTCGTCGAGCTCGCGGCTGCGTCCCTTGAAGCCGCCCGTGAACATCACGCGGCTGCCGCCCGGCAGCGCGAAGCGCGACGTGAGCACGTCCTCCGCGAAGACGAACGCGAACGAGGTCCCACACACCACGAGCGGGCGATCACGCTCGATCGATCGCGTCACCGCGCGCCCGATGGCCCCTGCGTCGAGCCGATCTCCGTCGAGCACGAACGCCACCTGCGCGTCGCGCGAGCGCGTCCGCGCTTCGTCCGCGAAGAGGCCGAGCATGTGACCGAGCGAGCTCTCGGGCTGCCTCGACGGATTGGCGGCGAGCACGAGCAGATCGAACGCACCGTCGGGAAGGAACGCGAAGCGCGCGCCCACCAGCGCCACGCGATCGTAGAGGGCGAGATCGAGGAACGGATGCGCGCCCCGCGCCCCCTGCGTGGTCCCCGACGTGAGAAACGTGCGCGCGTCCGCGCCAGGGGCGAAGACGCTCACGCGCGCGTGCCGGTGCACGTCGGTCGGCAGCGCGGGCCAGCCGTCGGGGCCGCGATCGAAGCGCGCGCCACGTGCCGTGCACAGACGCGAGAAGGGCGTGACGTGCGCGGCGTGGAAGCGCGCGACCTCCGCGAGCAGCGAGTCCCGCGCATCGTCGAGCAGACGATCGGGACCGCTCGCCGCGCGATCGACGAGCGACAGGATCGTGGCCCGGAGGCGCGCGCGCTCGGCGTGCGTCGTGAGGTCAGCCGGCTCGATCATCCGTCGATCGCCTCGGCCTCGATCACGTCCGCCAGCACCTCGACGAACCCGAGCACGAGCGGCTCCTCGATCGTGAGCGGCGGCGCGATCTGAAGCACCGAGGCGTCCGGCGCCGCGGGCACCACGAGGTAGCCGCGCTCGAGGAGGCGTCGCATCACCCGCAGCACGTGCGCGCCGGTGGTGAGCTCGACGCCGATCGCGAGGCCTCGTCCACGCACGTCGGTGACGAGCGGCTGCTCGTCGGCCATCGCGCGCAGCGCCTCGAAGAGCACGCGCCCGGTGCGCGGCACGAGGGCCTCGATCTCCTGCGCCTCCAGCTCGTCGAGGGTGGCGAGCGCGGCAGCGCACGCGATCGGATGACCAAAGAACGTCGCGGTGTGGATGGCCTCGCCCGCCGGATCACCCCAGCTCGCCATGATCTCCTCGCGCGCGATGCACGCCGAGATCGGCATGCCGCCGCCCAGCGCCTTGCCGAGGCAGAGCACGTCGGCCTCGACACCGAGCTCGCGTGAGAGCAGCCACGGCCCCGTGCGGTGAAGGCCGGTGAAGATCTCGTCGACCACCAAGAGCGCGCCGATCTCGCGCGTGAAGTCCGCGAGCTCAGCGAGGAACCCGCTCGGCGGCTCGATCACACCACCGCGTCCCAGCATCGGCTCGATCACCACGGCGCCGATCGCGAGCCCGGCCTCGATCGCGTGATGGTACGTGTCGCGCACGCGCGCCATCGCGAGGGCCACGCTCTCGAGGGGCTCGGGATAGGGCGCGAAGCACACGTGCGGATTGAGCTGCGCGGTGAAGGGCGCACGGAACGCGGGCTGGTAGCCGCAGATCGCGAGCGGCCCGTGCGAGAGGCCGTGGTAGCCGCCCTCGAACGCCAACACGCCCGGCTTCTTCGTATGCAGCACCGCGGTCTTGAGCGCCGCCTCGATCGCATCCGCGCCGTGGCTGCCGAGCATCACGCGCGCGCCCTCGATCCCCGACGAGCTCGCGAGCCGCTCGAGCAGCTCGATCTTCACGTCCGAGGGATACACGTCACCGAGCGCGTGCAAGAGGCGTCCGCTCTGCTCGCGGATCGCGTCGACGACCGCGGGAGGACGATGCCCGAGCGCGGCCACGCCGAAGCCTGCGGTCAGATCGACGTACACGTTCCCGTCGACGTCGACGACGTTCGAGCCCACTGCCTCGCGCCACACGATCGGATCCTGCGGCGCGCCGGATCGCTCGCTGCGCCGCGCCCGACGCGACGTGAGCGCGGGGCACTCCGTGCGCGCGAGCACGTCGATGAGCGACGCCCCGAGCGAGCCCGGCGGCGAGGTCTTCATCGATGGGGGCAGTGATCCGAGAGCCATGCGTCGCCCGTTGTGCGGCGTCGCCTCCGCCGACGCAACGAGCTCGCGGACCGAGGGGGAGCGAATCGACGAACGACGAGCGGAGCCCACACGGCGGTCCGACCCGTAGAGTGGAAACTCCGGGACCGAGAAAGAATCGGCTAACGGTCGCGGGATTGGGCGGGGCGCCATGCGGCGGGGTCTGCACAGCAAACCCCTGGAGCAGGAGCGAGGAGGAGTCTTCGACGATCGAGCGACGGGGTGTGCAGAGGGCCAGCGGCCCCTTTGCCCGGCCAACTCAGGGACCGAGAAAGATCCGGGGGCGCCTTGCGGCGGGGGAGCGGAGCTCCCCCTGGAGCAGGAGTCGAGTCGAGGAGCGCAGCGACGAGGCGAGCGACGGGGAGCTCGAGGCCAGAGGTCCCTCGACCCAGACAACTCAGAGAGCGAGAAACAATCGATTTCACGGCCTAAAGGGACGCGGTGGTGGGGGGTCCAGGGCGAGTTCCGCAGGCCGAAGGCCGAGGATGTCTGAGCATCGGACCCCCCTCCGCCGCGGCCCGACTCGAAGCACGGGGATTCCTTCTCGCTCTCTCAGTGCGCAGGGAGCTCGCGCAGCGAGCGCTCGACCTCGGCGGGATCGCGCAGGTTGGGCTCCACGACGTCACCGTCGTGGACGCGTCGAAGGCCATCGAGGAGGACGCGCTCGCCCTCCTCGAGGCCGCTCTCGACGACCCAGAGGTGCGGCAGCTCCATGCCGACCTGGATCTCCCTCGCGTGCACACGCTCGTCGTCGCCGATCACGTAGACGTAGACCTTGTCGAGCACGTGGAACGTCGCGGCCTGCGGGATGAGCAGGACGTGCGGCAGCGTCGTCCTCATCACGATCTCGCCCGTCCCGCCGTGGCGCAGGATGCCATTCGGGTTGGGGAAGCCGGCGCGGAACGCGATCGTGCCCGTCTCGTTGTTGAAGTCGGCCTCGATGGTCTGGATGACACCGGGCTGATCGAAGATCTCGCCGTTCGCGAGGCGCAGCTCGACGGGCACGGGATCGCCGACCTCGTGGGTCGCGCGGTACGTGAGGTACTCGCCCTCGCTGACGTTGAAGTACACCCACATCTCGCTGTTGTCGGCGAGCACGGTGAGGAGGTCACCCTCCTCGAGCAGGCTCCCGGAGCGCACCATCAGGCGACCGATGATTCCGTCGAACGGCGCGTCGAGGCTCGCGAAGCGCAGGTGCGCACGCGCCAGGCTCGTCTGCGCCGAGGCGCGCTCGAGGTTGGCTTGCGCCATGGCGAGCTCTTGGGGCGAGACCACGTTGCCTTCGCGCAGCATGCGGGTGTTCTGGTACTCGACCTCCGCGAGGTGCATCTCCGCTTGCGATCGCGCCACCTCCGCTTGGTACACGACTGGCGTGATCTGGAAGAGACGCTGTCCACGCTCGACGTGCTGACCTTCGTCGATGAAGGTCTCGCGCAGATAGCCGCTCTCGATCGCCCGGACCTCGATGTGTCGGATCGCGCGGATCTGACAGACGTACTCGCGCTCGATCTCCGTGTCGCGGCGCACGATCGTCGTCGCGTCCAGGTGCAGCGGCTCGGGCGCGTGCGTCTCATGCTCACCACAGCCGATCGCGCCCGCGCTCGAAGCACAGAGCGCGAGCACCGCCGCCAGACATCCACGCTTGATCATCTCTCTCACGGCACTGCACCCATCGGCTCGGGGTCTGTGGGGCGCTCGCCCGCGCGGAGCCATCCGCCGCCGAGCGCTTGGTAGAGGGTCACTGTCGCCGCGAGCTGCTGCTGCTTCGTCTCGACGAGCTCGAGCTGCGCCTCGAGCGAGTCGCGCCTCGTGGTCAACACCTCGAGGTAGTCCGCGTGCGCTGCCACGAAGAGCTGATTCGAGATGTCGACAGATTCCGTCAGGCGCTCGACCTGTCGCGCTTCGAGCTCGTAGCGGTGCGTCGTGTTGTCGAGCATCGCGAGGCCCGTGCTCACGTCCGTGTACGCGGAGAGGATCGCCTGCTCGTACCGCAGCACGGCCTGCATCTGGCGCGAGTTCGCGGCGAAGTAGTCCGCGGTGATGCCGCTGCGGTTCAGCAGCGGCGCCGTGATCCCGGCGAGGAGGCCATAGACCAGCGACTCGGGCGTCGCGAACAGCTGTGTGACGTCGAAGGATCGATACCCGACACCCACGTCGAGGCGGAGCGAAGGATAGAAGCGCGCACGCGCTGCGTTCACATCGAGACGTGCGCCGCGCAGCGCGAGCTCGGCCGCCTGCACGTCGGGTCGGTTCTCGAGGAGCTCGGTCGGAAGGCCGGTCCTGATCATCGGTGGCGTGAGCGCGAGGAAGTCCTCCTGACTGCGCTCGATGGGCTGCGGGAAACGCCCGACGAGAAAGTTGAGGTGATTCTCCGTCGCGACGATGCGCTGCCGGATCTCGAACGTTCGCGCCTCGAATGCGTAGAGCTGAGCCTCGAACCGTGTGACCGCGAGCATCGTGACCCGCGCTGCCTGCTGCTGGAGCCGCATGAGCTCGAGCGAGCTCCGCTGGAGCTCGATGTTCTGGAGGAGGATCGCGAGCTGTCGGTCGAGCGCGAGGAGCTCGTAGTACTGCGTGGCGATCTCTGCGACGAGACGAGTGACCATGAAGCTCCGGCCCGCCGCGCTCGAGAGATAGCGGTACATGGCCGCATCGGCCGAATCACGGAGGCGTCCCCACACGTCGATCTCCCACGAGGCATAGAGACCGACGGAGTAGTTCTGGAGATCGGACGCGACGCCGACCGCCTCGTCGCTCTGGCCCTGGCTGGTGTAGCGACCCGCGCGGTCGAGGCCCGCGCCCACACCGGCCGAGAGGCTCGGGAAGATGTCGCCGCGACGGGCCATCACGTCGCTGTTCGCGACGATCATCTCCTGGATCGCGATGTTGAGCTCTTGGTTGTTGGCGAGCGCCGCATCCACGAGCGCGACGAGGTGCGGATCGCCGAACAGCTCGCGCCAGTCCACCCGCGCCGACGATGGCGGAGTCTCCTCTTCGTCAGCGTTCGCGTCGGCGTCCGCTGTCGCCTCGCCGGCCGTCGTCTCGCCTCCGAACGTGTCGGGCACGTGGGTGCTCGGCTCACGGGCGAGGCCCTGAGGCGGCTCGGGGATACACGCCACGAGAGGCAGACACGCACATGCGATCAGCGCTGCGCGCGACAGCGTCATTCGTCGTCTCCCGGAGTCGCGTCGTGGGGCGCTTGCTCACTGGCTTGCTCACTGGCCTGCTCAGTGGTCTGCTCAGCGGTGTGATCGCTGGTCTGCTCACTCTGGGTGACGTGAGGCTCGGTGAGCGGCCCCATGTCCTCGTCGCGGATGAGTGAGCGTCCATGCGCGAGCTTGGCGAACACGAAATAGAGGCCGGGGATCACGATGACGCCGAAGACCGTGCCGAAGAGCATGCCGCCGAGGGCGGAGGCGCCGATCGTGTGATTGCCCACCGCGCCGGGGCCGGTGGCGCGAACGAGCGGAATCAGGCCTGCGATGAACGCAAAGGAGGTCATGAGGATCGGGCGGAATCGGGCCTTGGCTGCCTCGATGGCTGCCACGTCGATCGCGGCGCCCGCGTTCCGCCTCTGCACTGCGTACTCCACGATCAGGACGGCGTTCTTGCCCAGGAGCCCGACGAGCATGACGAGGCCGACCTGCGCGTAGATGTCGTTGGCGAGACCGAGGGCGCGGAGCAGCAACATCGCGCCGAAGATGCCAGCCGGCAGCGAGAGGATGACGGCGAACGGCAGGATGAAGCTCTCGTACTGGGCCGCGAGGACCAGGTACACGAACGCGAGCACGATGAGGAAGATGTAGATGGCCTCGTTGCCGCGTCGCGCCTCGTCGTACGAGAGACCCTCCCACGCCACGTCGTAGCCCTGAGGGAGCGTGTCCGCGGCGACCTCGCGAATGGCGCGGATCGCATCGCCGCTCGTATAACCTTCGGCCGGTCGACCCCGGATGGCGGAAGAGTTGTAGAGATTGTAGCGCGTGATCTCGTTCGGCCCCTGCGTCTCGCGCAGGGTCATGAACTCCGAATAGGGCACCATCTCGCCGCGGTCGTTCTCCACGAAGAGCTCGAGGATGTCCGAGGGCATCCGGCGGAACTCGGGCAGGGCCTGGACATAGACCTTGAAGAACCGCCCGAACCGGATGAACCCCTGCTCGTAGGTGCTGCCCACGAGGATGTCGAGATTGTCGAGCGCAGCCTCGATGGAGACACCCTTCTGCATGGCCATCTCGTTGTCGACCACCAGCTCGTATTGAGGGTAGTTGGCCGCGAAGAACGTGAAGAGACCGGTGAGCTCGGGTCGCTCGCGGAGGTGATCCATGAGCTCGCGGTTGACGCGGTCGAATTCCTGGTAGTCGGTCTCCTCGCCCATGTCGAGCAAGCGAACCGCGAAGCCGTCCGCGGCGCCGTACCCGGGAACCGACGGCGGCTCGAAGAACTCGATGACGGCTCCGATGTCGCGTGTTCGTTCTTCGAGCTCCTCGACCACCTCACCGACGGAGTGCGTGCGCTCGGACCACGGCCGGAGGTTGATCAGGCACGTTCCGGCGTTCGAGCCGCGACCCTCGGTGAGGATCTCGTAGCCCGCGAGCGAGCTGACGGACTCCACGCCTTCCACGCTGCGCGCGATGGTCTGGAGCTGGCGCGAGACCTCGTTCGTGCGCTCGAGCGTCGTGCCCGGCGGCGTCTGGATGATCGCGTAGATCTGCCCCTGATCCTCGTTGGGGATGAACCCCGCGGGCAGCGTGCGGTTCACGCCGAAGATGCCGAACCCGAAGAGCGCGAGGAGGCCGAACGTGATGCTGCGTCGCGTGACGATGAGGCGGAGGAACTGGATGTATCGATTCGTGGCCGCATCGAACGTGCGATTGAACCAATCGAGGAAGATGCTCACCGGCGTGCGGCGCTTCTTCCCGGGCGCGTGCGGCTTGAGGATCATCGCGCACAGCACCGGCGTCAGCGTGAGCGCGACGATGCCGGAGAGCACGATGGAGGACGCCATCGTGATCGAGAACTGTCGGTAGAAGACGCCCACGGGACCCGTCATGAACGCGACGGGCACGAACACCGCAGCCATGAGGAGCGTGATCGCGATGATCGCGCCGCTGATGTCGCCCATGACCTTCTTGACCGCTTCGTAGGGTCCGACGTGCTCTTCCGCCATCTTGGCGTGCACGGCCTCCACGACGACGATCGCGTCGTCGACGACGATGCCGATCGCGAGCACGAGCGCGAAGAGCGTGATGAGGTTGATGGTCAGATCGAACGCCTGCATGAACACGAAGGCGCCGATGAGCGAGACGGGGACGGCGAGCGTGGGGATCAGCGTGCTGCGCCAGTCTCCGAGGAAGACGAAGACCACGAGCGCCACGAGGACGAAAGCTTCGCCGAGGGTGTGGGCGACTTGCTCGATCGACGCGTCGAGGAACGTCGAGACGTCGTAGTTGATCGAGTAGTGCATGTTCGGCGGAAAGATCGTCCGCTCGAGCTCCTCGAGCCGCTCCTTCACGTCGTCGATGACCTGGCTCGCGTTGCTCCCGTAGTTCTGCTTGAGGACGATGGCGGCAGACGGCTGACCGTCGAGATCCGAATAGATGCTCTGGAACTCACTGCCGAGCTCGACCTCGGCGATGTCGTGGAGATGGAGGATCTCTCCGTCCGGCGTCGCGCGGATGATGATGTTCCCGTACTGTTCTGGCTCGCTGTAGCGACCCTGGTAGGTGAGCACGTACTCGGTCGACTGCGCGGTGCGTCCCGACGCCTGGCCCGTGCGGCCGGGGCGGCCGATGACGCTCTGCTCGCCGATCGCCTCCATCACGTCGTCGACGGAGACGTTGTAGGCGCGCATCCGATCGGGCCTGAGCCAGATACGCATCGCGTACTGGCGATTGCCGAGGATGGTGACGCGACCCAGACCGGGAATGCGCTGCAGCTCTGCCGCGAGGTGAACGTTCGCGAAGTTGTAGAGGAACGTCTCGTCGGTGTTCGGATCGGTCGAGTAGAGGTTGACGTACATCAGCATGCTCGGCTGGACCGGCATGACGACGACGCCCTCGAGGCGGACGAGCTCGGGCAAGAGGCTCATCACCTGGTCGACTCGGTTCTTGACGTTGACGCTCGCGATGTTCGGATCGGTGCCCGGCTCGAACACGACTTGGATGCTCGCTTCGCCCGCGCTCGTCGCGTCGGAGGTCATGTAGCGCATGCCCTGGACGCCGTTGATCGAGCGCTCCACGGGGATGAGCGCCGCCTCGACCAGGACCTGCGCGCTCGCGCCCGGATACGACAGCGTCACCTGCACGACGGGCGGCGCGATCGAGGGAAACTGCGAGATCGGTCGGCTCTGGATCGCCAGCACGCCCAGGAAGACGATGAGCACGGAGATGACGATCGCGAGGACCGGTCGTTGGATGAACTTCTGGAGCATGCGGGTGGACGTCGGGGCGAGAGGGCCGGTGCTCTTCAGCAGGACCGCTGGATCGACGACGTGTTCAGCAAGGACCTCGCCAGCGCCTCCAGGCGCGAAACGTCGAGGAATCCGGTGTTTCGAGGCTCGTCTCCCACGGGGAGAAATGCCTCGGCGGCGGACGCCCATCGCTTCCTGATGCTCTCGCGACGTGCAGGGGGACCGGTGTTGCGCGGATCCGCTCTCGCGCGGGGCGCTCTGCACGGTCGGGGAGGAATTCCCTCACGGTCCTGGCTTGCGGCGCCCGCGAGGATGGCCGAAGAATGCGCGGACATGAGCCGCGCCGCCTTCCGCCTCACCGGTCGGGTCCTCTTCCTCACCGAGGATCCGACGCTCCTCCAACAGCAGCTCGACGGACAGGATCTGCCACCCGACACCGTGCGCGCGATCTGCCGAGGCGAGGGCCCGAAGCTCATCGACAACATCTCGACCGACGAGATCACGCCGGGCTGGGTCTGCTTCCACTACGACGAGACGCTCGGCGAGTACTCGCTGATCGGCCTGCGTGGCGGCGTGATCAAGCAGCACTCGATCAAGGCCGGCGGCTTCAAGGCGATCGTCAGCGGTGAGAGCAAGGGCTGCGGCAGCTCGCGCGAGCAGGCGCCGTACAGCGAGCAAGCCGCGGGCATCGAGCTCGTCGTCGCGCGCAGCATCGAGAAGATCTACGGCCAGAACTGCCAGAACATCGGCCTCTTCTCGACGACCGACTTCGCGATCCTCGAGCGGCTGATCGGCGGCGAGGAGGTCTCGGTCGACACCTTCACCCAGGGCCTCGATCCCATCAGCGCCGACATCGTGCGTGCGGGCGGCCTCTTCGCCTACAACCAGAAGCGCCTCGCGGGCGAGCTCGTGCCCCCTGCCATCACGACGCCGAGGCGTCCGATGACGATGGTCGAGAAGATCCTCGCGAAGAACGCGATCGTCGATGCCAAGACGGGTCAGCTCGGCGTGCCCGCGGTGCAGCCGGGCGACGCGCTCTTCGTGCGCACCGACGTTCGGTTCAGCCACGAGTACGTGACGCCGATGGCCGAGGCGCTGTTCGTCACCGCGCTCGGCAAGGACGCGAAGGTCCTCGAGAAGGAGAGCGTCTTCACGTTCCGCGATCACCTCACCTTCCTCGGCAACGCGATGAGCCAGAAGCATCGCGAGATGGGCTTGCTCGAGCGCGCGGAAGGCCTGGCGACCTCGCAGGAAGCCTTCGCGAAGAAGCACGCGCTCAAGCTCTACGGCGAGGTGCCGCCGGGTCCGAACGGCGAGAAGCGCGGCAGCGAAGCCATCTGCCACAACGCCGTGATCGAGGACATCGGCTACCCCGGCCAGGTCATCACGGGCACCGACAGCCACACCTGCATGGCGGGCGCGCTCGGCGCGTTCGCGTTCGGCGTGGGCTCGACCGACATGGCCAACGCGTGGTTCACGCGCGACGTGCGGGTGAAGGTCCCCGAGACCGTGCGCTTCGTGCTCTCGAACCGTCTGCGCGAGGGCGTGAGCGCGAAGGACGTGATCCTCTTCATCCTGAGCCAGCCGTTCTTCCGCACGTCACGCGGCATCGGCAAGGTGCTCGAGTTCGCGGGGCCGGGCCTGGGCACGATGCCGATGGACGAGCAGGCGACGCTCACGAACATGGCGGTCGAGGCCGGCGGCTTCACCGGCATCCTCGAGCCGAGCGAGGTGATCGTGGACTACCTCCACGAGATGCGCGGCGTGGACAAGGACGCGATCCGCGCGCGCATCGTGAGGAGCGACCCCGACGCGCAGTACCTCGAGACGTTCCAGATCGATCTCGCCGAGGTGCCCGTGATGCTCGCGACGCCGGGCGATCCGCGCAACGGCATCGACATGGGCACGTTCACCGACGAGGTGCCGATCGACATCGCCTATGGCGGCTCGTGCACCGGCGGCAAGAAGGCCGACATGGACCAGTACGCGTTGGTCCTCGGCAAGGCGCTCGCGAAGGGCAGGAAGGTCGCGCCCGGCGTGCGCGCCTACATCCAGTTCGGCAGCCAGCACATCCGTCGTTACGCGGAAGAGAAGGGCTACGTGAAGCTCTTCGAGGACGCTGGCGTGGAGCTCATCAACCCGAGCTGTGGCGCGTGCATCAACGCGGGCCCGGGCGTGAGCGACAAGGTCGACCGCATCACGGTGAGCGCCATCAACCGCAACTTCCCCGGCCGATCGGGGCCGGGAAAGGTCTACCTCGCGAGCCCGCTCACCGTCGCCGCGAGCGCGATCGCGGGCAAGATCGTCGACCCCGCCAAGCTCCTCGCCTCGCTCTGATCCTCCGAGGCCGCGCGAAGGTTGGGATCTCGGCGCGCGAGTCGCCGTTGTAGGATCTCGACGCGCATGAGCCAGCCTTTCCAGGTGAACCTGCGGGGGATCATCGATCTCCTGTCGAACCACATCTATGGCGACGCCCACGTCTACGTCCGCGAGCTCCTCCAGAACGGTGTCGACGCGCTGACGGCACGTGAGTCGCTCGACGGTCACCGTGGCTCGATCCGCGTCAGCGTCCTTCGCGGCGACGGCCCGCTCGAGCTCCGCTTCGACGACGACGGGATCGGACTGACCGAGCGGGAGGTGCGCCAGTTCCTCGCGACGCTCGGTGAGAGCTCGAAGCGACGCATCGCAGGCGCGAGCGATGTCGCACCCGACTTCCTCGGGCAGTTCGGGATCGGCCTCTTCTCCTGCTTCCTCGTCGCGGACGAGATCGTCGTCCATACACGCTCGGCGCGAGAGCCCGACGCGCGCGCGGTGCTCTGGCGCGGACATCACGAAGGCTCCTATGTCGTCGAGGGCGGGTCCGAGCGCACCGCCGGGACGACGGTGATTCTTCGCGCGCGCGCCGGACACGAGGACGCGTTCGAGCCGCAGCTGGTCCGCGCGCAGCTCGCCCGGTACGGCGCACTCCTCCGCTGGCCCGTTCACTTCCACGACGGGGTGCGGGACGAGCGTGTCGATCGAGCCGATCCGCCGTGGCGCGCGAACGCGAGCGATGCGGCGGTGCTCGCCTGGGGCGCGAGCGCGCTCGGACAGAGCTTCCTCGACTGGATCCCTTTGCGCTCCGACACCGGTGATGCGGACGGCGTGGCGTTCGTGCTCCCACACGAGCCGAGCCTCGGCTCGGTGCGCAGTCACCGCGTCTACCTCAAGGGCATGCTCGTCACCGAGGAGTCGACGGACGTCCTTCCGACGTGGGCATTCTTCGTCCACGCGATCGTCGACGCCCGCCGGCTGAGGCCTACCGCTTCGCGTGAGTCCCTCTACGCCGATGCCACGTTGGCGACGACGCGCGAGGAGCTCGGCGCGTCGATCCGTGAGTGGCTCCTGCGTCGCGCTCGATCGGAGCCCGAGCGCGTGCAGCGACTGCTGCGCGTGCACCACCGTGCGATCAAGGCGCTCTCCGCGAGCGACGACGACGTGCTCGCCCTCTTCGCTGCCTGGCTTCCGTTCGAGACATCGTCCGGTGTCATGAGCGCTGGCGAGATCGCCTCGCTCGCGCGCCCGGTCTGGTTCACGCGTTCCGTCGACGCGTTCCGGCAGATGTCGGGGCTCGCGCAGACCCAAGGGCGCCTGCTCGTGAACGTCGGCTACGCCTACGACGACGAGTGCTTCTCGCGCGCGGCCGAGCTGCTCGCGATCGACCTGAACGAGCTCGACCCCGCCGCGCTCACACGCGAGCTCGACGAGGTGAGCGAGGCAGTTCTCGCCTCGGCGGAGCCTTTCCTCGAAGCTGCGGCGCGCGCGCTCGACGGTGTCGGCTGCGACGTGAGCTTGCGGTCATTCCGGCCCGACGACCTGCCGGCGTTCTACGCGATCGGCGCAGAGGCGACGTACCGACGCTCGGTCGAGCGAGCTGCGGTGAAGGCGCGCGGCGCATGGAGCGACGTGCTGAGCGCTGTGAAGCGCACGCGCGCCGCCGACAAGCCCGTGCTCTGCTTCAACCATCGGAGCGCGCTCGTGCGCCGCTTGATCGCGCTCGACGCCCATGAAGCGATCGAGCCCGCGGTGCGCCTCGTCTACGTGCACGCGATGCTCCTCGGGCACCACCCGCTCTCCAACACGGAGCACGTCATGCTGCCGAGCGCGATCCTCGACATGATCGCTTGGGGTCTCGACGGTCGCGGCGAGAGGATCCTCCAGTGACGTCCTCGCTCGAACGCGCCGAGCAGCTCCTCGACGAGGCGATGCGTGCGCCGCCGGCCTCTCGCACTCGCACCGAGTTGCTCGCCGAAGCGGCGGAGCACGCCGACGCGTCGAACGATCGCTACCTCGCCTTCGACGTCTACTTCGAGCTCACGACGACGGCGTTCGAGTCCGGCGCCGTGGATCGAGGGCTGAGCGCGTTCTCCTACTGCCTCTCGCTCTGCGACGAGTCGCCGGAATCCTTCTACGAGGAAGATCTCCACTGGAAGTACAAGTGGGTGCTCGAGTGGGTCCCGCAGTTCCCCGACGTGAGCCGCGAGACGATCGAGGGACTGCTCGCGGACATGGCGCGGCGATTCACCAGGCGGGGGCTGGGCGCCGACGCTGTGAACAAGTTGCGTGCGACGCTCGCGTTCGCGATGGGTGACGCCGATCTGCGCGCGCGCCACCGAGAGTGGGTCGGCTCGACGCGCGATGAGCTCAGCGACTGCGACGTGTGCGACGCGAGCTTCGACATCGAGGCATTGCTCGTGCTCGGTGAGCGGGACGTGGCGCTCGCACGCTTCGAAGCGCTGCTCGCTGCGGGTCGCACGTGCGCCGAGGTTCCGCACCTCACCTACGCCGCGGTGCTGCCGCACCTCGCCCCCGACGACGCGCGCGTCGCCCCGTTCCACGAGCGCGGTCTCGCGCTCCTGCGCGGGAACGACAAGCTCGTCGGCGCGATGGGGACGCACCTCGCGTTCAGCGCGCGGCTCGGCCAGGCAGAAGGGCTTCGTGTCTTTCGCGAGTCGATCGCCGCTGCCGCGCTCCACCCCTCGGCGGGCTCGCGACTCGACTATCTGCTCGGTGCGGAGGTGCTCGTGCACCACGCGGCGCGGCGGGAGCAGAGTCTGTCGCTGACGCTGCCGCTCGAGCTCGGGGGCGACGGAACACGCAAGATCTGGGACCCGACGGAGCTCGAGCACGCACTGGCGCGCGCAGCGACGCCGATCATCGAGGCCTTCGATGCGCGCAACGGAAACGACTGGGTCTCGAAGCGCGCGGCGCGCATGCGACACCTGAAGTCGTCGTGAGCGCGGGGGCTCACGCCCACGTCACGACGTAGCGCGCGTGTGTGGGTGTGTGCTCGACCATCTCGCTCTTGCCGTTGCTGCCGCCCGTGAGATCGACGATGGCGCGCAAGAGGGCGACGTTCGACAGCTGGTTCAAGCGGCTGTGGAGATGGGGCGGATGCTTGAGGACGACCTTCGCGCTGCCCGCGGTGAGCTCGGGCACCTCGAGCTCGGTGCCCATCTGGAAGAAGCCGTGCATCCGCACGCCCGTGCGGAGCAGCATGCGCGGCCCTGCGGCGTTGAAGATGTGGCGGTACGTCTGCGAGCGACCGAAGCGCGTCGAGCGCTCGTAGGTCCAGTCGAGCATCGCCTGATCGCTCGGAGCGTGTGTGTCGCAGTAGAGATGGAAGACAGCGTCCGCATGAACCGCGGCGATCCACGCCGTGAGCGGCGGCCGATCGCGCACGAGCGCGGCGAGCTCCTCCGGCAAGTGAGGGGCTTGCGTGACGAGGTCGCCCTCGTCGAGCACCGAGCGCACGATCGCGCCCTTGGTGCGACACGCCGGATACGACGCGAGCCCCTCGGGCAGTGCCGCGAGGTAGGCTGAGAGCGTGGGGAATCGTGCCGCGTCGAGCACGCGCCCCCTCTACCACGCCCGGCACGCGCGACGCGCGATCACCGACCAGTGACGGTGCAGGCTCTCAGCGCGCCGGCAGGAAGAGCTCGAAGCACGCGCCCTCACCCGGCGGGCTCGAGACCGCGACGAAGCCCCCGTGGCGCTCGGCGATCCGCGACACCACAGCGAGGCCGAGGCCCGTGCCCGCAGGCTTGGTGGTGAAGAGAGGATCGAAGATCTTCGTGATCTGGTCGCGCGCGATGCCTGGGCCCGAGTCGCGCACCTGGACGACGCCCCATCGGCCAGGCCGAGAGCCGGGGCGATCGAGGACCGCGCGCGCGTCGAGCTCGTGCTCGCTGACGTCGACGTTGATGCGGCCCACGTCGCCCACAGCGTCGCGCGCGTTGAGCACGAGGTTCGTGATCGCTTGATCGATCTGCGTCGGCTCCGCATCGACGACCGGGTCGCCGTGCGCGCTCCGGACGATCCGCACACCGCGGGGGATCGATGGCATCACGATCTCGAGCGTGGTCGCCACGCGCTCCGTCAAGCTCACGCGCTGGGCGCCCGTGCTGCTCTCGCGCCCGAGGTGCACGAGGTTCTTGGCGATCGCGCGGATGTGGGCGAGCGCATCGAGCGCATCGACGAGCAGCTCGCCGTCGTGACCGAGCGACTCCGGTTTGATGCGCCCGAGGCTCGCGACGGTGACCTGGAGGAGGTTGTTGAGGTCGTGGGCGATGCCGGCCGACAAGAGGCCCATCATCTCCACGCGCTGCAGGCTCTCGAGGTGCCGCTCGAGCGCTGCGCGCTCGAGGAAGATGCGATCGCGATCCTCGAGCGCCTGCACCCGATCGAGCGCCGGTCCGAGGAGCGCGCCCAGCGAGACGAGCGACACGAGCTCTTCCTCGGTGGGCGTCACGACGCCCTGGTCGTCGAAGGTCCCGACGCCCAGCGCGCCGTGGATCGTGCCGCCGAGCATGACGGGGACGTTGACCACCGTGCGGCAGCCGAGCTGCGCGACGAGCTCCTTGTTGCTGCGCGGGTCGACGCGCGCGTCCGGCACGATCACGGGCTGCCCAGTCGCCGCGAGCTCGTCGAGCAGAGGGTAGGTGCCACGTGGAACCACGGGCGTCTCGCGCACGAGCGCTTCGACCGGCCCGGTGGCCGCGAGGATCCGCACCTCGTTCGGCCGCTCGGGTGCGAACCACGCGATCCAGCTCGCGCGGTAACGCGACACGCCACGAACGAGTCGATCGATCGTTCGTGTCAGCTCAAGAAGGGTGCGGGCTCGCTGTAGCTCGCCCGAGTGCCGTAGCACCTGTTCGAGATCCACCCGCATCCCGCGCATCATACCGAAGGCGCGCTCCGGGATCACGTGTCTCCTCGTGTCGGCGCAGTGTTCGTCCACCCGTCGTCGTGGCGGCTCAGAGCCCGTCGAGCCCCAGCACGCGGACGACGTGCTCGCCCTCACCTGCGCAGGCCACCTCCACCAGCCCCGTGACTGCATCGCGCTCCGGGACGACGATCGTCGCGCCGTCGCACTCGAAAACGAGGTCGGTGGGTGCGCGCTCGGGCAGGTACACGACCGTCGGCGCGACGACATCCGAGTCCCCCCGATAGCGCACCTCGAGCACGCCGCTCGCGGCATCGAACCCGAAGCGACGTGGCCACCCCGCGATGCGCTCGGGTCGAGGCCGTGAGATCGCATCCACGATCGTGCGTCGCTCGCTCCACGCGCCGGTGATCTCGTCGTGCTCGTGCACGCCCCAGCTGCCTTGCGAGTCTTCCTTCCACACCCAGAGCGCCCACGACTCGGCGTACTCGTCCATGAGCTCGACCTGCATCGTGAAGTACTCCCGAGCACGGATGCCGTTCGGGTCGTAGCCCCACTCGCCGATGAGGAGCGGTGTTCCCCACGAGCGCGCCTCGCGCTCCGCGTTCGCGTGGCTCGCGCGCAGCGTCTCGCGTGTGAACGTGCGTCGCTGCTCGTCCGTACCGCCGAACGACAGCGTGTACGAGTGCGGCGCGTACACGCCGCCTGGAACGTCGAACGGACGCGTCGCGAGCGCGGCGCGGTCGGTGAAGTTCCGGGGGACCGAGGGCGGCTCGAAGAACGAGAGGCGGCGCGAGTCCGCCGCGTGGATCACCGCGGCGATCTGCTCGTTCAAGCGCCGCGTCGCAGCGTCGCCCGCGACGGGCTCGTTGTAGATCTCGAAGCCCACCACGATCTCGTCGCCCTCGAGCGCCTCGACGACGTGAGCGACGGCCTCGCCGAAGCGTGCACGCAGCGCGTCTCCCGCCGGTTCGTCGCCGAAGAACGTGTCGAACGCGGCCAGGACCTGCGCCGAGCTGCGGCGCGCCGCCAGATCCTCGAGCGGCCCTTCGAGGAGCATGGTGGGTGTAGGTGAGATCGCCCAGAGCGGCGCACCATCCTCACCGATCTCCTTCGAGTACGCGTCCTGGTGCCAGTCGACGAGCACGAAGATGCCGTGCGCGCGACAGACGTCGAGGACCGCACGGAGGCGCTCGACGTAGGCGTCGACGAACACGCGTGGTGTGGCGTCCACCGGCTCGAGGGCGCTCCAGTGGATCGGCAACCGCAGGAAGTTGAGCCCGAGCGCGCGCATGCGTCGCGCATCGTCGTCGGTGAAGTCGGGGATCGGCTCGAGCGCGACGCGACCGTCGTCGAACGTCACGTCGAACAAGCCCTCGACGCGCGCGTTCACGCCGCGGAGGAACGTGGTGCGACCTTCGTCGTCCACGAAGAGCTGACAGCGCGGCCGGAGCGGCGCGAAGCCGGGCTCGGGCGCCTCGGTGCAGTCGGCGATCTCGTGCGGAGGTGGAGGTCCTGCATCCACGATGGGTGCAGCGTCTGTCTCCGACGCTGCGTCGAGACCCACGTCGCTTCCGACGTCGAGCGTCGCGAGCGAGGGCTCGCACGCGGTGCCGAGCGCGCACGCGAGAGTGACCGAGAGCGTGCGAGCGTTCATCGCCGTCCTCATGACGATCGACCGGCGACCGCGTCACGGCTCGCACGCCCGAGCATCGGATCGCGCGCCTCGTCGTGTTGGTCGTCGGTGCCGACCTGCATCAGCGTGGGATCGGCCGCGCGCAGCTCCGCGGCCGACAGCGTGCGCTCCGCGCTCCACAGATCGACGCGCGTCGCCCAGGTCGCGGAGTGATCCCGCAGCGACTCGAGCACGAAGCGCGCGGCATCGGGATCGTGCACAGCGACCTCGGGCATGCGCCCGGGGCTGGCGACGTGGAGCGAGACCATCGTCAGCGAGTCGGAGCGGAACGCGTCCGCGTCACGGCGTGCACCGCGGGAGAACCGCTGCCTCACGTCGGCGCACCATCGATCGAAGATCTGGCTCGCGGTCGCCGAGGGAAGCGGCCGCGTCGCGTCGATGCCGACGAACCGCCACGCGCCCCGGTGTGCGAGCAAGGCCGCTGCGACACGCGCGGCGCGCCCTGGGGCCGGGCCCTGCGAGGCTGCCTCGAGCTCGGCCAGCAAGGGGATCGCGACCGTGCGCTCGATCGCCACGCGCACGCCCACGAGGTCGTGCTGATCGGCGTCGAGCAGATCCGCGGGCCGAGCGAAGCGAGGATCGCGTCGGGGACCGCTGCGACGACGGCCTTCGATCGCCGCGCGTCCCAGGTGCACGAACACCCCGAGCACGGCGGCCACCGTCAGCACGAAGCCGAGGTCCGCGGCGGGGTAGACGCTCTGGAAGACGACGACGATGACCGTCACGAACACGACGATCTGCGCCGTCCAGACCGGATTGCGCCAGTCACCTTGCACGAGGAGCTCCGTGCTCGCGGCGCGCACGGCGAGCGACACCACCCGCTCCGCTGCCGTAGGCTCGTGCCGTGCGATCGCCGCGCCCTTGCTCACTCCTCGCAGGGATCATCTCGCTCCTCGGCGGGAACGCGTGCACACCTTCGACCGTACCGGACGACGCGACGTTCCGCGAGACGGATGCGAGCGTCGTCGCCGACGCGACGATGCCCGACGCGCCCGCCGATCACGACTGTGGTGCGCCGTCCGATCATCCGCGTCTCGTGGTCACCGCGGACTGGCTCGCGCGCTCGCTGACGTTGTTGGACCTCGATCGTGTGATCGATCCCGGCTGCGACGCCACGGACGCGATCCTCGGAACGATCGATCTCTCCCGGTATCCGCCGGGGCCGCTCGAGATCGAGATGGCGCCGGACGGTCGGACGGCGATGGTCTCGGTGGGCCCGGGCTTCTTCGAGGGCGCGGGCGCGGGCCTCGTGGGAAGGCCCGAGGTACCGCCCGGCGGCTCTCTCCTGATCGTCGATGTGATCGATCGCTCCGTGCGCGCCGAGATCGCGACGACGCACGTGCCGATGGGGATCGCGATCGCACCCGACGGATCGGTCGCCTACGTCGCCGAGTACGGCACGAACGCCGATCCCGGCACCGAGATCGCGATCGTCGATCTCCGCACCGACACATTGATCGACGAGCTCGCTGTCGGCCCTCGGCCCGAGCAGATCGTCTTGAGCGCCGATGGCTCGCTCGGAGCGGTGACCGTCGACGACGGCACACGCGTGTTCCGCACCGACGACGTCCGAGGCTCACTCGCGCCGACCCTCGCGACCGGCCGCGATCCCTCCGGCGTGGTCTTCGTGCCCGGCACCCATCGGCTCGTCGTCACGAACTCGATGGCGACGTCGATCTCCATCGTCGACGTGAGCGATCCGTCGCACCCTATCGTCGTGTCGAGCCCGACCGCGCGCGGCGTTCCGTACCCTGCGACGTGGATCCCCGGCACCACCGAGGTGCTCGTCGCGAGCTCGTTCCGCGAGGGCCTCTTCCGCTTCGACGTCACTACGCCCGACGCGCCGCCCACGTACCTCGCGCTCTCGCACGGCGCGTTCGTGCTCGAGGCCGAGGTGACCTCCGACGGCGCGCACGCGATCGTCGCTCATCCAATCGAGCGCGCGCTCGTCTCCGTCGATCTCGCGACAGGCGAGGAGCACGCCCTCTCGTGGCTCGACGCGACCGGGCCGACCTACGTCGCCCTTCAGCCCGCACGGTGATCGAGGAACCATGTCCGAGCGCCCCGAGATCCAGCCCGACGATCGTGCCGACTGGCGTGCATGGCTGAGCGCGAACCACGCGAGCTCGGGGACGATCTGGCTCGTCTTCTGGAAGAAGCAGAGCGGACGACAGAAGCTCACGTACGAGCAGGCCGTGCTCGAGGCGCTCTGTTTCGGCTGGATCGACGGACAGCTCAGCGCGATCGACGATCACCGGTACCGACAGCTCTTCGCCCCACGAAAGCCCAAGAGTGTGTGGTCTGCCACGAACAAGCGTCGGATCGAGTCGCTGCTCGCGTCGGGCGCGATGGCGCCGGCCGGCCTCCGCGCCATCGAGGTCGCGAAGGAGAATGGCAGCTGGACGTCGCTCGATGCGATCGAAGCGATGGAGGCGCCCCCGAGCTTCACTGCCGCGCTCGCGAGGAAGCCGAAGCTGCGCGCGTTCTTCGACGGGCTCTCCGCGGGCAACCGCAAGGGCTTCCTCTACTTCATCGGCACTCCGCGGACCGAGGCCGGCCGTGCGCGACGCCTGGAGGTGGCGCTGCAGTTGCTCGAGGGCGGTCACACACTGCGCGACTACTACTTCACCAAGGGCGCAGCCCAACGGCTGAAGGAACGCGCGGGACCAGTGAAGCCGTCCTCGACGGCGACATCCACGACCAAGAAGTCACCGACCAAGAAGTCACCGACCAAGAACTCATTGACCAAAGCATCACCGGCCAAGAAGTCATTGACCATGAAGTCGCCGACCAAGAAGTCGCCGACCAAGAAGTCGCCGACCAAGAGATCGCCGACTCACGTGGCAGTGAAGCCTCCTCAGCGAGGCAACGACAGCGCCACGGCCAAGAGGGCGCCCAGGACGTAGAGCCAGGCCACGTCGATCGGACGCACCGGGATGCGGCCGGGGCCTCCACGGAACGTCGCGCCGAGACAGCTCATGGCCCCGCCCAGGAGGGCGACGAGCGACATCGCGAGCCTGGCGCGCGTCTCGAACAAGCTCGACGCTGCGACGCCGAGGACCAAGCCGAGGGCTGCGGCGACCACGAACGTCGAGCGCCGTCGAGGTCGCTGGTCGCGCGACACGATGGCTGCACTGCCGCCTGCGAGGAACGCGCTCGCCGCGGCGCCGGCGGCATGGTGCGCAGAGGACATCACGATGGCCGCGAGCAGGAGCCCGCGCGCCGCCCACTGCGGCCTCCTCGAGCGTGGCCAGCGGGACGAGATCGCGTTGTCCGTCTGCCAGAGCGCCGCGCCGAGCACGAGCGTCGTCAGCGAGACGCCCGCGCGAGCGTCAGCCTCGAGGAAGACCGCGAGGCCTGCGGCGAATGCAGCCATCGAGGTCGGCCACACGAACGGATCGTGCTTCGCCCGCGTCGTCCCGGGCGCCGAATCGTCGCTCACCCGGTGAGTCTACCGAGCGTCCGCACGTGCGAGTAGCCTCAGCACGTGCTCGCGATGACCACGACGATCGAAGGTGTTCGCTTCGAGGTCCAGCTCGCCCCGCGCGCGAGCCGCGACGCTGTGCTCGGCGAGCACGACGGGGCGCTCAAGATCGCGCTCACCGCGCCACCCGTCGAGGGCGCGGCCAACGCCGCGCTCGTCGCGTTCCTCGCCGACCACCTCGGCTGCGCCAAACGTGACGTGCGGATCACCCGCGGCGAGTCGAGCCGACGGAAGACGATCGAGGCCCACGGCGTGACCCTCGAGGCGGTCGCCGCGCTGGTCGCACCCACGATCGCGGGCGCCTCCTCCTCCGTGCGGAAGAGAAAGTAGCAAAGGCAAACATCGCATCGCGGCGCGCTGCGCGGGCGATCAGCAAGCTCGCTTGTCACCGCAACGATTGTCGACGAGAGCCTCTCGAATACGGGCCTCGCGTCGTTCGACAGACAGGGTGACGCGGCTAGTATCGCCGGCCTTTCGGCGGGCCCCCCCATGACGTATTCCAGTGAGCTCTCCGGGTTCTACAAGCTCTCTCTCGGCGCACGCCGAGAGAAGCTCGCGAGCCTTCTCGGCCTCGACGCCGCCGACCTCGCGCCCCTCGCGGGTGACCGAGGTCTGCGCGACGTGCAGGCCGATCAGATGGTCGAGAACGCAGTCGGCATCCTCGGCATGCCGCTCGGCGTGTGCGCCAACATGCGCGTGGATGGTCGGGACTACGTCGTGCCCATGGCCGTCGAAGAGCCCTCGGTCATCGCTGCCTCGAGCCACGCCGCCAAGATGCTCCGCGCAGGTGGCGGAGTTCTCAGCCGCTCCACCGAGCCGCTCCTCATCGGCCAGATCCAGGTGCTGGACGTTCGCGACGTCGAGAGCGCGGTTCGCGCCGTCCGGGAGGCCACGCCGCAGCTCCTGGCGCTCGCGGACTCGAAGCATCATGCGCTCGTCGCAGCAGGCGGCGGCGCGCGCGCGATCGAGGTGCGTCCACTCCCTCGAGTGAGCGAAGAGGATCCAGTCGGCGACATGCTCCTCGTCGAGGTGGTCGTCGACGTGCGCGACGCAATGGGTGCCAATGCGGTCAACTCGATGTGTGAGCGCCTGGCGCCCCGCATCGCCGACTTGACTGGCGGACGCGTCAACCTGCGTATCCTCTCGAACCTCACGGATCGTCGCCTCGTGACCGTCGAGGGCCGAGTGCCTTTTGCCCACCTCGTGGACAAGGCTCAAGGCGGCAAGAGCGGAGAGAGCCTCGCGCGCCGCATCGAAGAGGCCAGTGTGTTCGCGGAGCGCGATCCGTACCGCGCGGCCACGCACAACAAGGGCATCATGAACGGCATCGACGCGGTGCTGCTCGCCCTCGGGCAGGACTTCCGTGCGATCGAAGCCGGTGCGCACGCGTATGCCGCGCGCTCGGGTCGCTACACGGCCATGGCCTATTGGCGGGTCGAGAACGATCACCTCGTCGGTCGTCTCACGCTGCCGATGGCGGTGGGCACGGTGGGGGGCATCGTGAAGGTGCACCCGGTCGTGCAGATCAACCGACGCATCTGTCGAGTCGAGTCGGCACGCGAGATGGCTTGTGTCGTCGCCGCCGTCGGCCTCGCCCAGAACCTCGGCGCGCTCCGCGCCCTCTCCGGAGAAGGCATCCAGAGCGGCCACATGCGGCTCCACGCCCGCAACGTCGCCGTCGAAGCGGGCGCGTCGGCCGAAGAGGTCGCCGAGGTCGCGCGCGTCATCGCCGACGCAGGCGACGTGCACCTCGACGCCGCCAAGCGCGCGCTCGCCGCGCTTCGTTCGCGTGGGCCCAGCGCGCCGAAGCTCCGCGCCGTCGCAC
>JAFLCL010000095.1 GCA_017303575.1 Deltaproteobacteria bacterium | reverse complement strand
AGCGCGGCGGCGCGCGCTGCCGCAGCCTGCAGCGCCGCGATCTGCGCCGCGCTCATCGATGCAGCCGGAGCGGGCGCGCTCGAGGTGGGGGGAGCCGAGGTCGATGGATGGTTCGCCGCCAGGGCCTGTCGCGTGCGAGCTGCCGCCGCGAGCGCGGCTGCCTGCGCAGGCGAGAGCCCCGCCTGCGGCTTCACCGAGCGGCCACCGATCTGCTGTCCCGACGCCGCCGCCGCCGGCTCCTGGATGTTGACCGAGCCAGGGTGCTGCGGACGAAGGCGACCGAGCTGTCGATCCGCCTCGCGACGACGGTCCTCCTCGATGCGACGAATGTCGTCCTCGCGCACCACCTGGATCGCGAACATCTGCTTGGCGACTTCCTCCTTACAGGACTCGTTCATCGACACGAAGATGTCGTAGCCCTCCTTCTTGTACTCCTTCTTCGGATCGCGCTGGCCGTAGCCACGCAGGCCGATTCCGTCGCGGAGCTGCTCCATCGTCGTCAGGTGCTCGAGCCACTGACGATCGATCTCGCGCAGGTAGAAGTTGCGGAACATGCGCAAGAAGTCGGGACCGATGTCGGTCTCCTTCTTGTCGAGCACCGCCTCGGCATCCTTGTAGAGAGCGGACGCGAGCTCCGTCGGATCACCGCTCTTGGTCGACGCCTTGATGCCGAAGATCTCCTTGTAGCGAGCGTCGAGCCCGCGGAGATCCCAGTCGCTCGGGTGCTTGTTGTTGGGGCAGTGGACCTCGACGGCCTTGATGACGAGGTGCTCGACGAGGTCCATCAGGCGCTCGTCCTGTTCCGTGAGCGAGAGCGCGACCTCCTCGATCAAGAACGCGACGAGCTTCTTCGGATCCTTCGCGAGCTTGCCCACCTTGATGCGGCAGCCGAACGACTCGTAGAGATTGCGCTCGATCGGCGCGACGCGGACCTCCTTCACGTCGTCCACCGAGCCCGAGCGCACGAACTTCACCCACGCCTCGCGCTCCTCGACGGGCGCATCCGGCGGCGGCTGCGGCGGTCCGCCGTGGAAGCGCACCATCTGCTCCACCATCGGCTGGACCTGCTTGGTGTACTCGGGGCGCGGCTTCGAGACGACGCGCTCCGGCTCCTTGCCTGCCTTTGCCTCTTCGTCCGTGGGGACGGTGCGGTACTGACCCTCGAGGACCTGGCGGCGCAGCGTGTACACGCTCTTGCGCTGCTGGTTCATCACGTCGTCGTACTCGAGCAGGTTCTTGCGGATGTCGAAGTTGCGCTCTTCGACCTTCTTCTGCGCGTTCTCGACGCTCTTGGTCACCCACGGGTGCTCGATCGGCACGCCCTCTTCCATGCCGAGGGTCGCCATCATGTTCTGGATGCGATCACCGCCGAAGATGCGCATCAGGTCGTCTTCGAGCGACAGATAGAAGCGGGACGCGCCCGGATCTCCCTGACGTCCCGCGCGACCGCGCAGCTGGTTGTCGATGCGTCGGCTCTCGTGGCGCTCGGTGCCGACGATCTGGAGGCCGCCTGCAGCGATGACCTCCTTCTTCTCGCGCGCGCAGATCTCTTCGTACTTCTTCTGCGCTTCCTTCACGGCCGCATCGAAGCGCTCCTTGTCGTCGAGGAGCGGGATCTCCTGTCCTTCGACGGGGGGCGCGCCCGGCCCGCGGTAGCCATCGCCCAACGCAGCGACCTCGGCGCGCGCCTTGTCGAGGACCTCCATGCGCCCGAGCATCTCGGGGTTGCCACCGAGCAAGATGTCGGTGCCGCGGCCCGCCATGTTCGTCGCGATGGTGATCGCGCCCTTCCGGCCTGCCTGCGCGACGACATACGCCTCGCGCTCGTGCTGCTTGGCGTTGAGCAGGTTGTAGGGGATGCCCTTCTTCTCGAGCATCTTCGCGAGCGCTTCGGACTTCTCGACGCTCGTCGTGCCCACGAGCACGGGCTGGCCCGCCTTGTTGGACTCGATCAGGTGCTCGAAGACCGCCTTGAACTTCTCGCGCTCGGTCTTGTAGACGAGGTCGTCGTAGTCCGTGCGCTTGATGGGGCGGTTCGTCGGGATGACGACCACCTCGAGGTTGTAGATCTTCATGAACTCGGGGGCCTCGGTGTCGGCCGTACCGGTCATGCCTCCGAGCTTCTTGTAGAGGCGGAAGTAGTTCTGGAACGAGATGGTCGCGAGCGTGCGGCTCTCGCTCTGGATCGGAACGCGCTCCTTGGCCTCGACGGCCTGGTGCAAGCCATCGGACCAGCGTCGTCCCGCGAGGGTGCGGCCCGTGAACTCGTCGATGATGACGACCTTCTGATCGGGCGACACGAGGTAGTGCTGATCGCGCTTGTAGAGCGTGTGTGCGCGCAGCGATTGCTGGAGGATGTGGATCGACTCGAGGTTCGCGAGATCGAAGAGGTTGGGGACCGAGATGATCTTCCGATCGAAGAGCATCTGCTGAGCGATCTCGATGCCCTCGTCGGTCATCGAGACCTGGTGGTTCTTCTCGTCGAGGACGTAGTGCTCGTCCTTGCGGAGCTTCGACATCAGCTCCGCGATCTGCGAGTAGCGCGCGGACGCGGGCTGCCCCTCGCCCGAGATGATCAGCGGCGTGCGCGCCTCGTCGACGAGGATGGAGTCGACTTCGTCCACGATCGCGAAGTTCAGCTCGCGCTGCGCGTAGTCGTGGATGGAGAACTTCATGTTGTCGCGCAGGTAGTCGAAGCCGAACTCGTTGTTCTGGCCGTACGTGATGTCTGCGCGGTACGCGGCCTTCTTCTCGGCGTCGCTCTGTTGCGGGTAGACGCATCCGGAGGTGAGCCCGAGGAAGCTGTAGAGCCGCCCCATCCACTCCTGATCGCGCTTGGCGAGGTAGTCGTTGACGGTGACGACGTGCACGCCCTTGCCCGAGAGCGCGTTGAGGTAGCAGGGCAGCGTGGCGACGAGCGTCTTGCCTTCGCCCGTCTTCATCTCGGCGATCTTGCCGTCGTGGAGGACCATGCCGCCGATGAGCTGCACGTCGTAGTGGCGCATGTTGAGCGCGCGCTTGCCGCCCTCGCGGCAGATCGCGAACGCCTCGATCAGCACGTCGTCGAGCTTCGCGCCCTTCTCGATCTTCTCCTTGAGCTCGCCCGTCCGCGCGCGGAGCTGGTCGTCCGTGAGCTTCTGGATCTTGGGCTCGAGCTCGTTGATCGCGTTCACGCGCGGCTGGATCTTCTTCAGCTGACGCTCGTGGCTCGTACCGAAGATCTTCTGGAGAAACGATTGAATCATCGCGAGGCCTCGGCAGGATCGAGGGGGCCGACGCGGCCCTTCGATCGAAAGCGGCGCGCAGAGTAGGTCGCCGTCGGAATGGGCGCAACGCCCGAGGAGCGCGGATCTTCCGACGTTTGTGGGCGATTCCGCGCCGATCAGCCCATGAAGAGAGGACGCGCCACGAGGAACGCCGCCCCCAGCAGGATGGCCAGGCCGATCGCGGCCACGAAGCCCGTGACCGTGAGCCACGAACGCCACCGAGCACGGGCGTCGTCAGCCGTCTCGTCGCCCGCCTCGAGCAGGACCTCGCGCGCCTCCTTCGCCGAGGCGAGCCCGCGCCGCATGACCATCACGAGGATCGCGATCACACCGAGGAGAACGCCGCCTGCGCAGATCGACCTCATCGTCGTGCGCAGCGACGCGAGGCGCGCTTCGTCCCGCGCGAGGCCCGAGGTCGGCGCCTCGACGTCGACGAGATCGGCCTCGAGCTCGAGCATCGCCCAGCGCCTCCGCTCGGAGGACCACGTCGCGGCACCCTCGCCGAAACGTGTCCGGAGCGCGGCCGTCTCGACGGCAGCAGGGAGCCTGGGATGGCGAGCGAGCAACGCCAGCTGGTAGGCGCGCTCGCTCGAGTCGAGATCCGCGCGCGCCTGGAGGCGCACGAGCCCACTGCCCACATCGTCGAGCCGCAGCTCGAGGCGCGCGTCGCGCTGCATCGTGTGCGCACCCACCCACCGCTCGCCCACGAAGACGTCGAGGAACATCTCGTCCCGACCGATCGGTGGCTCGCCGTGCACGCGGATGACGTCGTCTTCGTGCTCCGCCTCGAGGAAGGGGGTGGCGAGACCGACCGGCACCTGCAGCACCGTCGTGATCTCGAGAGGGTCGAGCCCGAGCTCGCAACGCGCCTCGGAGCCGTGCACCACCACCGAGACCGTGACGAGCTCGGTGCCCACGTCCGTCGCGCCCACGTCGAGACCCACGCACTCGAACAGGCGCGGCACGATCAGGTGCGCGCCCCGGAGGAACACGAGCCGACACGATCTCTCCGGCACGCACACGCCGCCCTCGACGGCCACATCGAGATCGGGCGCAGCCTCCATCACGGCGGGCGGACGAGCGAGCGAGAGCACCTGCAGCGCATCACCGAGTCGCGCGCGGATCGGCAGGCGCTCGGTGACCACGTCGGACACCGCGATCGCGCGCTCGGCCGTGGCGAGCACCTGCCCTTCGCGCACGATCGCGAGGACGCGTGTCGATCCCCGCTCGGTCAGCGCGCTCCCCTCGAGCGTGTCGAACGCAGCCACGTCGAGCTCGGCGTCACCGAGTCCTTCTTGGTCCCACGCCTCGTCGTCGGCGTAGAGACCCACCGTCGTGGTCGAGGTCACGAGGCGCGGCCCTTGGGGCGCATCGAGGTCCGCGAACACACGCGCGCGGAACGGAGCGCGATCACCGACCTGTGCGCGCGAAGGGGCCCACAGCTGGATCTCGTGGGTCACGCGGATCTGCTCGACGGCGAGCGTTCCCATCACCAGCACCACCGCGGCGAGGCCTGCGAGCGCGGCGACGACGACATCGAAGCGTCCCGCGGGCTCGCTGCGCTGCATGCGTGCGCGATGCTACGCTCGCGCCCGCTCGCCAGGGAAGAAGCGTCTCGGGCGCGCGTACACGGAGCGCCCATGCGGTCGAGCAGCGCACACCACGAGCCACACGCGAGGTCGACGCGATGAGAGGCGGCGGCTGGAGCTACTTGTGGTGGTACGCGTTCGTCTTCTTCGCGTCGTACGCGTTCCAGTATCCGCCGCTGCTCGTCGCGGTCGTCCTCTTCTTCGTCCTTCGTCGCTACATCCCCGATCCAGTCGCGCTCTTCCGCACACTCGGTCGCATCTCGACGCTCAAGCGTCTCGTCGAGGCCAACCCGTCGAACGTCACGGCGCGTCGCGACCTCGCCATGATCTACCTCCAGCAGCGTCGCCCTGGCGCTGCGCTCGAGCGAATCGAGGAAGCCCTGAAGCGCTTCCCAACGGACGCGGAGCTCCTCTACCTCAAGGGCGTGGCGCACCACATGCGCGGCGAGCACGCGCTCGCGACACAGCCGCTCGTGGACTCGGTGGCCGCCGATCCGCGCCTCCGCTTCGGCGAGCCGTACCTGCTCGCGGGCGACTGCCTGCTCGAGCTCGGCAAGGTCGAGGAGGCGATCGACGCATACGACCGCTTCCTCTCCATCAACACGTCGTCGATCGAGGGGCACGTGAAGAAGGCGCGCGCGCACGCAGCGGCCGATGAGAAGCCAGCGGCCAAGGGCGAGATCGATCAGGCCCTGCGCGTGTGGGCGCAGATCCCAGGCTTCCAGCGACGCAACCAGCTCGGCTGGTGGCTCCGAGCGCACGTGGCGCGCGTCATCGGCTGATCAGAAGCGCACGCCGTCCTGCACACCCGCGACGAGCTCGCGGATGTCCGCATGGTCGTTCAGCGCGACCATGATGAGCACCGGGATACAGACGGCGATGTAGACCCCCGTCGAGATCAACAGGATCTCGAGGAAGTTGTCGGTGCTGCCCGACGACAGGAGCGGCAGGGTCGCGCCGAGCGCGTAGCCCACCGAGGCGACGCCGAAGATCACCCACCCCGCGATGCGGATGCCCTCGCGGTTCTCGTACTCGAGCTCCAGCGTGGTGTCGTGATCGATGTGCCAGATCGAGTGATCGGCGCGGCGCGCCATCCCGTTGCCCTGCGAGACGCCGAGCGTGTAGCTGCCCGGCTCCACGGTCTGCTCGCACGGAGCCCCGCAGATGAGGGCGAATTGATCGATCGCCGCGGTGCCGACGCCGCGACCCGTCCACACCGACACGCTCGCCGTGCCTGTCAGCCGGTGGAGCGAGAGCTCCTCGCTCGCACCGACGACACGCACGTTCACGGTCGGTTGCGCGGGCGTCGCGACCACCGGCGGCGCGTACGTCGGCTCCGGCACCATCAGGGGGGTCGCGGCGCCAGGGCCCACACGCACCACCTCGCTCGCGGGGAACGTGCGGACCTCACCGGTCGACAGCTGGATGGTCACGTGATCGCCGGGGATGTTCTCCACGAGCGTGCCCCGCACCATGCCGCCGTTGCGGAGCTCGACGACATCGGGCGGCGTCTGCCCCCACGCGACCGACGCCGCGAGCCACACGACGACTGCGATCGCCCACGCGCCCACGATCTCGAACGCTCTCTTCGTCAGCGACTTCGTCATCGTCCCCTCCGCTCCAGGTCGAACCGTTCGCTCAGGCCGCGGTCTTCTTCTCCACGGTCTCGTGCTCGTGCATCCACTTCTTGATGAGCGGAGTCAGCGCCGCGAGCAAGACGGCCGCCACGCCCGATGCGATCGCGATCTTGAGGAAGACGTCGGCGTACACGTCGAGCGTCTCGGTCGGCAAGGGGATCGTTCCCGCGCCACCGCCCTCCTCTTCGCTCACGCCCGTCAACGTCGCGATCACGCTCGCGAGGTACTGCGAGAACGCGGTCGCCAGGTACCACGCGCCCATCATCGTCGCGACCATGCGCCCGGGCGCGAGCTTGCTGACCATCGAGAGGCCGACAGGTGAGAGACACAGCTCGCCGGTCGTGTGCAGCAGGTAGGCGAGCACGAGCCAGCTCATGCCGACCATGCCGCGTCCGTCCGCGCTGCGCGCGCCGAGCCAGAGCACGAGGAAGCCCAAGCCCAGCTGGGCGAGACCGAACACGAACTTGATGGGCGTGGACGGCTCGATGCCTCGCTTGCCCAGCGCGGTCCAGAGCGCGGTGAACACCAGCCCGAAGATCAGGATGAAGATGGGGTTCGTCGCCTGGAACATGCCGGCGGGCACCTCGGATCCTCCGATCGCCATGCCCACGTGCGCCTCTTCGATCGCGAGCGAGCGACGAACCTCGGTCTCGTCGCGCTCGTGCGCTTCGGCGCGGAGCGTGTCGAGACGGTCGAGCGTGAGCACAGCTCCATCGATCGGAAAGCCGACCTGCTCTTGCGAGAGCACGATGTCGATCGTGTCGCCGACCTCGGCCTGCGTGATGAGGCGCTCCTCGGTGACGCGATCGACGTTGCGATCGGTGAAGAGGCTGATCGAGCTGCCCGCTTGCTCGAAGAAGGCCCAGAACAGCATCGAGAAGAACGCCATGATCAGGATCACGAAGAGGCGCTCGCGCTCGATCTTCGTCACGCGGAAGGCTTCGTAGAAGATGTAGCCGAGCGCCGCGAGGCCCACGACGATCAGCACCTGACCCGCGATGTCGCCGTGCTCGCAGAGCCACGCGAACGTCGCGACCGCGACGGCGGTCACCGCGAGCACGATGCTCACGTTGCGCCCGAAGGTGCTGCGATCCTTGGGCTGACCGATCTCGACGGGCACGCTGCCGTTCGAGAGCGCCCAGAGCGCGAACACCATCGCCACGAGCAGCGACACGGCCACGAAGACATTCGCCGCGAGCACGAAGACGTCCTGCACCGTGCCGATGTAGACGAGGCCGAGCGCCGTGAGGACGGCGCCGACGCCGATCATCGACTGCGTCACGATCGTGGGCGCGACGAAGATGGCCAGTCCGATGAGCATCCCGATCGTCGCGAGCCCGAAGCCCCAGTGCCAGCCGTACGTCTCGCCGACGTACACGCAGACCAGCGGCGCGATCGCCGCGCCGAGGTTCACGCCCATGTAGAAGATGGTGAACGCTCCGTCGCGCTTCGGCGTGAGGCGCTCTCCGCCGTACACGCGTCCGAGGATCGTGCCGATGTTCGGCTTGAAGAAGCCGTTGCCGCAGATGAGCAGCGCGAGCGCCACGAAGAACGTCGTCGAGTTCTGGATGGTCATCACGAGGTGACCGAGGGCCATCAGCGAGCCGCCGATGATGACGGCCGCGCGCTGACCGAGGAGGCGATCGGCGACCATGCCGCCGATGAAGGGCGTCATGTAGACGAGCGCCGTGTACGCGCCGTAGACGCTGTAGGCGCGCTCGTCGGAGTAATCGAGGAAGTCCTTCGTCATGTAGTAGATGAGAAGGGCGCGCATGCCGTAGTAGGAGAAGCGCTCCCACATCTCGGCGAAGAACAGCGCGAACAGGCCGGGGTGATGGCCCACGCGCTGCTCGAACGGCGTCGGCGGTGCCTCGTACACGTCACCGTCGCTCTTGGTCTCGACCACTGCCATGCGTCCTCCGGAGGACGCGGAGATATCCCTCCGCCCCCCCGATCACAAGCCGCATCTGTCCCCGCGCGCGCGCCAGAGCGGAGCCCGCGCCAGGGCGAAGCCCGAGCCCGCGCCCGTTCTGCTCCGCCTACCGGACGGAAAGCTACCGGACGGAAAGACGAAGAGGAGCGACTCCTCTTGGAATCGCTCCTCTCGTGTGTGCGGACGAGGCGCGCCCCGCCCTACCGTGCGCCGATCACTCCTCGCTGGCGGCCGCGAGCGACTCCTCGCGGTCGTAGCCGCGCGAGACCTGACCGTCGTCGACGACCACGTCGAGCTTCTTGTACGCGCCGAGGCCCGTACCCGCCGGCAGGAGACGTCCCATGATGACGTTCTCCTTGAGGCCGCGGAGCTCGTCGAGCTTGCCGTGGATCGCCGCCTCGGTGAGGACCTTCGTCGTCTCCTGGAACGACGACGCCGAGATGAACGACTCGGTGGAGAGCGACGCCTTCGTGATGCCGAGGAGGAGGGGCTCTGCGATCGCGGGCTGACCGCCGCGACCGAGGACCTTCTCGTTCTCACGCTCGAAGATCGTCTTCTCGACGTGCTCTTCCATGAGGAAGCTGGTGTCTCCCGGATCCTTCACCCGCACGCGACGCAGCATCATCCGGACGATCGCCTCGATGTGCTTGTCGTTGATGGTGACGCCCTGGAGCCGGTAGACCTGCTGAATCTCGTTGACGAGCCAGGCCGCGAGGGCCTTCTCGCCATTGATCTTCAGCACGTCGTGCGGGTTCGCCGGGCCGTCCATGAGGGGCTCGCCCGCGCGGACGAAGTCGCCGTCCTTGACGGTCAGCGCCTTGCCCTTCGCGATCAAGTACTCCTTCGCCTCGCCCTGCTCGGGCGTGACGAGGACCTTGCGCTTGCCCTTCGTGTCCTTGCCGAACGTCACGGTGCCATCGACCTCCGCGACGATCGCGTGGTCCTTGGGCTTGCGTGCCTCGAAGAGCTCGGCCACGCGCGGCAGACCGCCCGTGATGTCCTTGGTCTTCGTGGTCTCGCGCGGGATCTTCGCGAGGATCTCGCCCGCGTCGACTTCCTGGCCGTCGTTCACCTGGATGTTGGCGCCGACCGGGAGGTAGTAGCGCGCGAGGTTGTCGCCGACGCCCGTTCGCTTCGTCTCGCCCGAGTCGTCCTTGATGGACAGACGCGGACGCGCCGAAGGATCGCGCGACTCGACGATGTTCTTCACGTTGATGCCCGTGACCTCGTTGACCTTCTCCTCCATGGTCACGCCGTCGATGATGTCGCCGTACTTCACGGTACCCGCGACCTCGGTGCAGATGGGGATCGCGTAGGGATCCCACTCGGCCAGCTTGCTGCCCTTCTCGACGGCCTGACCATCCTTCACGCGGAGGAAGGCGCCGTACGTGAGGTTGTACGTCTCCTTCTCGCGACCGGAGTCGTCGACGATCTTGAGGACACCGTGGCGGTTCATGACGACCGCCTGACCGTCGCGCTTCGTGATGACCTTGACCTTCTCGAGCCGCACGCGGCCCTCGAAGCGGTTCTCGATCTGCGACTGCTCGATCTTGCCGCGCGCAGCCGCACCACCGACGTGGAACGTGCGCATGGTCAGCTGCGTGCCGGGCTCGCCGATCGACTGCGCCGCGATGACGCCGATCGACTCGCCGATGTTGACCTTGTAGCCGCGCGCGAGGTCTCGGCCGTAGCAGAGCGCGCAGATACCGCGGCGCGTCTGGCACGTGAGCACCGAGCGGATCGTGATCCGCTCGAGGCCCGACTCCTCGATGATCTGCACCTTCGCTTCGTCGATCTCCTCGCCCGCGCCGATGAGGATCCGATCGTCCTCGCGGGGGTCGAACACGTCCTCGAGCGCCGTGCGGCCCAGGATGCGCTCGCCGAGGCCCTGGACGACCTCGCCGCCCTCCTCGAGCTTGGTGATCTCGATGCCGTCGAGCGTGCCGCAGTCGTTCTCGGTGACGACAGCGTCGTGCGCGACGTCGACGAGACGACGCGTGAGGTAGCCGGAGTTGGCGGTCTTGAGCGCCGTGTCCGCCAGGCCCTTACGCGCACCGTGCGTGGAGATGAAGTACTGGAGAACCGTCAGACCCTCGCGGAAGTTCGCGGTGATCGGCGTCTCGATGATCTCGCCGCTCGGCTTGGCCATGAGGCCGCGCATGCCGGCGAGCTGTCGGATCTGCTGGTTCGATCCGCGGGCGCCCGAGTCGGCCATCATGAAGATCGGGTTGAAGGAAGCCGTGAGCTTCTCCTTCCCTCCCTTCGGGCTGACGATCGTCTCCTTCGAGATGCCCTCGATCAGGTCCTTCGCGACCTTGTCGGACGCGTCGGCCCAGATGTCGACGATCTTGTTGTAGCGCTCGCCGTCCGTGATCAGGCCTTCCTGGTACTGCTCGGAGACGGTCTCGACGTCCTTCTGCGCGACGTCGAGGATCTGCTTCTTGCTGTCCGGGATGAGCATGTCGTCCATGCAGATCGAGATGCCCGACTCGCGCGCGGTGTCGAACCCGAGCGTGCGCAGGCGATCCGCGAGGAGGACCGTCTCCTTGTTGCGGTGGTGGCGGTAGCAGGCGTCGATGAGCTCGGTGAGCGCCTTCTTCGTGAGGACGCGGTTCACGAGCGAGAAGTCGAGGCCCTTCGGCAGGACCTCCATCACGAGCACACGACCGACCGTCGTCTCGACGCGCTCGCCCGCGATGCGGCACTTGATGCGCGCGTGGAGATCGACCTCACCCGAGTCGTACGCCATGCGCACTTCGTCGGGGGACGCGTAGACGCCGGCGAAGTCGCCCTTCGTCTCGCCACCGGCGTACTCACCACGCGCGAACGGTCGCTCGCGCGTCATGTAGTAGAGGCCGAGGACGATGTCCTGCGTCGGGTTGATGATGGGACGTCCGCTCGCGGGCGAGAGGATGTTGTTCGTGCTCATCATGAGCACGCGCGTCTCCATCTGGGCCTCGACCGAGAGCGGCACGTGGACCGCCATCTGGTCGCCGTCGAAGTCGGCGTTGAACGCCGTGCAGACGAGCGGGTGGAGCTGGATGGCCTTGCCCTCGATCAGCACGGGCTCGAAGGCCTGGATGCCGAGGCGGTGGAGCGTGGGCGCACGATTCAGCATCACCGGGTGCTCGGTGATGACCTCCTCGAGGATGTCCCAGACCTCCGGCTTCTCCTTCTCGACGAGCTTCTTCGCGCTCTTGATCGTCGTGACGTAGCCGCGCTCTTCGAGCTTGTTGTAGATGAACGGCTTGAAGAGCTCGAGCGCCATCTTCTTCGGAAGACCGCACTGGTGCAGGCGGAGCGAGGGACCGACCACGATGACCGAGCGGCCCGAGTAGTCGACGCGCTTGCCGAGCAGGTTCTGTCGGAAGCGGCCCTGCTTGCCCTTGAGCATGTCGGACAGCGACTTGAGCGGGCGCTTGTTCGGGCCCGTGATCGTCTTGCCGCGACGGCCGTTGTCGAAGAGGGCGTCGACCGCCTCCTGCAACATGCGGCGCTCGTTGCGGATGATGATCTCGGGCGCGTTGAGCTCGATGAGGCGCTTGAGACGGTTGTTGCGGTTGATGACGCGGCGGTAGAGATCGTTGAGATCCGACGTCGCGAAACGACCGCCGTCGAGGGGGACGAGCGGGCGGAGATCCGGCGGCAGCACCGGAATGACCGTCAGCATCATCCACTCGGGGCGATTGCCGCTCTCGCGGAAGGCCTCGATGACCTTGAGGCGCTTGGCGTACTTCTTCCGCTTCGCCTCGCTCGCGCTCGACTTCATCTCCGCGCGCAGCACCTCGGCGAGCGCGTGCACGTCGATGTCCTTGAGCAGCTCGAGGATGGCGTCGCCGCCCATGCCCGCGCGGAACTTGTCCGAGCCGTACTCCTCGAGGAGCTCCTGGTAGCGCTCCTCGCTGAGGATCTCGCCCTTCTCGAGCGACGTGCCCTCGCCTGCCTCGAGCACGACGTAGCTCTCGCAGTAGAGGATGCGCTCGAGATCCTTGAGCGTGATGTCGAGGATCGCGCCGATGCGCGACGGCAGCGACTTGAGGAACCAGATGTGCGCGACGGGCGTCGCGAGCGTGATGTGGCCGAGGCGCTCACGACGCACCTTCGACTGGATCACCTCGACGCCGCACTTCTCGCACACGATCCCGCGGTGCTTCATGCGCTTGTACTTGCCGCAGATGCACTCGTAGTCCTTCACCGGCCCGAAGATCTTCGCGCAGAAGAGGCCATCCCTCTCCGGCTTGAAGGTTCGGTAGTTGATGGTCTCGGGCTTCTTGACCTCGCCGTGCGACCACTCGCGGATCTTCTCCGGAGAGGCGAGCGAGATCTTGATGGCCGAGAACGAAAGCGGATCCTTCGGCTTCTCGAAGAACGAAAAGATGTCCTTCATGGCTTATCTCACTCCTCTTCCGCGACGAGCACGTCGTCGGTCCGGGGACGATGAACGGGGGTGCCGGCTTCCACGAGCTCGACGTTGAGACAGAGAGCCTGCAGCTCCTTCATCAGGACGTTGAAGCTCTCCGGAAGGCCGGCCTCGAGCTGGTAGTCGCCCTTGACGATCGACTCGTACATGCGCGTACGACCCTGAACGTCGTCGGACTTGACGGTGAGGAACTCCTGCAGCGCGTAGGCCGCGCCGTAGGCTTCCATCGCCCAGACTTCCATCTCACCGAGGCGCTGACCGCCGAACTGCGCCTTGCCACCGAGCGGCTGCTGCGTGACCAGCGAGTACGGGCCGATGCTGCGCGCGTGGATCTTGTCATCCACGAGGTGGTGCAGCTTGAGGATGTACATGACGCCGACGGTCACGTCGCGATGGAACACGTCGCCCGTGCGGCCATCGAAGAGCACCGTCTGACCCGAGGTCCGCGCGCTCATGTGATAGAGCGGCGACTTCTGGTCGTACTGCTTCGCCGTGTCGTTGACGAGCTGGAGCATCGCCTTGATCTCGGTCTCGTGCGCGCCGTCGAACACGGGCGTGGCGAGCTTGAAGCCATCCTTCAGCTTGCTCGCGAACGAGAGGAGGTCCTTGTCGTTGAGCTCCTCGAGCAGCTTCTTGGTCTCACCCTTGTTGAAGACCTTGATGCAGTGCTTGCGGAGGTCTTCGATGCCCATCTTCTTCTCGGTGATGAGCTCCTGCACCTGCTTGCCCAGGAGCAGACCTGCCCAACCGAGATGGACCTCGAGGATCTGACCGACGTTCATGCGGCTCGGGACACCGAGCGGGTTGAGCACGAGGTCGACCGGCGTGCCGTCGGGCAGGTACGGCATGTCCTCCTCGGGGAGGATGCGCGAGACGACGCCCTTGTTGCCGTGACGGCCGGCCATCTTGTCGCCGACCTGCAGCTTGCGCTTGATGGCGATGTAGACCTTCACCATCTTGATGACGCCCGGCGGGAGCTCGTCGCCCTTGCTGAGCTTCGCGATCTTCTCCTGGAAGAGGACCTCGACGGCCTGCACCTGCTCGTCGAGCTGGACGAGGATCGACTGGACCTTATCCTGGCCCTTGTCGACCTCGATGTCCTTCCAGTACTTGCGGGGGATCGGGTCCAGCGCCTCGGCGGTGAGCTCGACGCCCTTCGCGAGGAGGACCTTGCCCTTGTCGTCGACGAGGCGAGCCTGCGTCGTGCGACCCGAGAGGAGCTTCTTCACGCGGGTGTAGGCGGACTCGCGGATGATCTTGATCTCATCCGCCATGTCCTTCTCGAGCTTGGCGCGCTCCGCGTCCTCGATCTCTCGAGCGCGGTCGTCCTTCTCGGTGCCCTTGCGCGAGAACACGCGCGCATTGATCACGACGCCACCGACGCCCGGCGGGACGCGGAGGGACGTGTCACGCACGTCGCCCGCCTTCTCACCGAAGATCGCGCGGAGGAGCTTCTCCTCGGGGCTCAGCTGCGTCTCGCCCTTCGGCGTGATCTTGCCGACGAGGATGTCGCCGCTCTTCACCTCGGCGCCGATGCGCACGATGCCCGAGTCGTCGAGGTCCTTGAGGGCCTCCTCGCCGACGTTCGGGATGTCCCGCGTGATCTCTTCCTTGCCGAGCTTGGTGTCGCGCGCGACGCACTCGAACTCCTCGATGTGCACGGAGGTGTAGATGTCCTCCTTCGCGATGCGCTCCGAGATCAGGATCGAGTCCTCGAAGTTGTATCCGCCCCACGGCATGAACGCGACGACCACGTTCCTGCCGAGCGCGAGCTCGCCCATGTCGCACGAAGGTCCGTCGGCGATGACGTCACCGACCTTGACCTTCTCGCCCGGACGCACGACCGGCGTCTGGGTGTACGAGGTGCTCTGGTTCGAGCGCAGGTACTTCCAGAGGCGGTAGATGTCGGGGAACGCGCCGGCCTCGCCCTCGGCCTTGACGACGACGCGCGTCGCGTCGACCGACTCGACCACACCATCGCGCTTCGCGAGGATGCAGACGCCCGAGTCACGTGCGACACGGAGCTCGAGGCCCGTACCGACGATCGGCGACGCCGAGCGCAGGAGCGGCACCGCCTGACGCTGCATGTTCGATCCCATGAGCGCGCGGTTGGCGTCGTCGTGCTCGAGGAACGGGATGAGCGACGCGGCGACCGAGACCAGCTGGTTGGAGGAGACCTCCATCAGCGTGATCTGCTCCTTCTGCACCATCACCGACTCGCCGTTGTAGCGAGCAGGCACGAAGCCTGAGAGCAGCGCGTTGTTCTTGTCGCGCGGCGCGTTGGCCTGCGCGATGTAGTGGCCTTCCTCCTCGAGGGCGGAGAACCACTTGATCTCGTTGGTGACGACGCCTTCGACGACCTTGCGGTACGGCGTCTCGACGAAGCCGTACTCGTTGACGCGCGCGAACGTCGAGAGCGACGCGATGAGGCCGATGTTCGGACCTTCCGGCGTCTCGATCGGGCAGATGCGGCCGTAGTGCGTCGGGTGGACGTCGCGGACCTCGAAGCCTGCGCGTTCGCGCGTGAGACCACCGGGCCCGAGCGCGGAGAGACGACGCTTGTGCGTGACCTCCGAGAGCGGGTTCGTCTGGTCCATGAACTGCGAGAGCTGCGAGCTACCGAAGTACTCCTTCACCACCGCGGACACGGGCTTCGCGTTGATGAGGTCGTGCGGCATGAGCGTCTCGATCTCTTGAGACATGCTCATGCGCTCTTTGATCGCGCGCTCCATGCGAACCAGGCCGATGCGGTACTGGTTCTCCATGAGCTCGCCGACGGCGCGCACACGACGGTTGCCGAGGTGGTCGATGTCGTCGACCGAGCCGCGACCGTTCTTCAGCTCGATGAGGTGCTTGACGGTGTGGAGGATGTCGAGCGTGGTGAGGACGCTCGCCTCGAGCGGCGGACGCGCCGGATCCTCGTCCTTGTAGAACTTGTAGTTCAGCTTGAGGCGGCCGACCTTGCTGAGGTCGTAGCGCTCGGGGTTGAAGAACAGGTTCTGGAAGAGCGTGCGTGCCGTCTCGAGCGTCGGCGGATCGCCCGGGCGCAGGCGTCGGTAGATCTCGAGGATCGCCTCGTCCTGCGTCTGGATCTTGTCCGCGAGGAGGGTGTCGCGGAGGTAGCTGCCGACGTTGAGACCGTCGATGAACAGCACCTTGAAGCTCTGGATCTTCGCCTCGCGGAGCTTCTCGAGCTTGTCCTCGGTGACCTCTTCGTTGGTCTGGAGGAGCAGCTCGCCAGTGTCCTCGTCGATGACCTTCTCGGCCGAGACCTTGCCGACCACCTCGGGGGTGTCGAGCGGCAGGCGCTCCATGCCGGCGTCCTTGAGCTTGCGGATCGCGGCGCGCGTGAACTTGCGGTTCTTGCGGACGATCACCTCGTCGCCGACCTTGATGTCGCGCGTCGCGCGCTGGCCGGGGAGGATCTCGAACTCGATCGACTTCGAGTACTTGCCGCCCTTCTCGAGGAACACCGTCTCGGTGTCGTAGTAGAAGCGGAGCAGATCCTCGGGCGTGTAGCCGAGCGCCTTCAGCAGCACGGTCGCGTGCAGCTTGCGGCGACGATCGATGCGGACGTAGATGAGGTCCTTCGGATCGAACTCGAAGTCGAGCCAGCTGCCGCGGTACGGAATGACGCGCGCCTGGTAGAGCAGCTTGCCGCTCGAGTGCGTCTTGCCCTTGTCGTGGTCGAAGAACACGCCGGGGCTGCGGTGCAGCTGGCTGACGACGACACGCTCGGTCCCGTTGATGATGAACGTACCGTTCTCGGTCATCAGCGGGATCTCGCCGAAGTAGACCTCCTGCTCCTTGATGTCGCGGACGGTGCGCTCCGATCCCTCACCCGCGCTGTCGTAGATGATCAGCTGGATCGTGACCTTGATCGGCGCAGCGAAGGTCATGCCTCGCTGCACACACTCGTCGACGTCGTACTTGGGACGCTCGAGGGTGTAGCCGACGAACACGAGCTCGCTCGTGCCATTGAAGTCGCGGATCGGGAAGACGCTCCGGAAGACCCCTTGCAGGCCGATGTCCTCACGCTCGTGCTGCGGGATGTTCGCCTGGAGGAACTTCTCGTACGACCGCTTCTGGATGTCGATCAGGTTCGGGATCGTGATGATCTGTTGGATCTTCCCGAAGCTGTGACGTACGCGGAAGTTGGTCTGAATCATCGAGGCCATCGGTGGGTACCTCTCTCACGAGCCGTGTGATTGCGTCGGCAAGGCGCCACGCTCGCGATTTGGTTGGGGCCTGAACAAGCGAAACGAAGAAAAAAGTAAGAAAAAAGAGCGCAGAAACGAAACGACGGACCGCGGCGAGAAGGCCCTTCGGCCCTCTCACCGCGATCCCCGGAAGCTCAGTGGCGAGCTCGGCAGTCGATCACTTGAGGGTGACCTTCGCGCCGGCCTCCTCGAGCTTCTTCTTCATGTCCTCGGCCTCGGCCTTGGCAACGCCTTCCTTGACCGTCTTGGGAGCTGCCTCGACCAGGTTCTTGGCGTCGGCGAGGCCCAGGCCCGTGAGCTCACGGACGACCTTGATGACGTTGATCTTCTTGTCGCCCGCGTTCGTGAGCTCGACGAGGAACTCCGTCTGCTCGACCGCCGGAGCCGCCGCCGCCGCCGCCGGCGCTGCTGCGCCCGCGACCACGGCCGGAGCCGCCTTGACGCCCCACTTCTCCTCGAGCGCCTTGATGAGCCCCGCGACCTCGATCACGGTCCACGACGAGAGCTCCTCGACCATCTTCTCCTGATTCAGTGACGCCATGTGCTTACCCTCTTCCGAGCCGAACGAACGGCAAAAACTGTTTGTGATGATTGGGAACCAGAGATGCGCTCAGGCGGCTTCTTCGTCGCCACCACCGAGCTGCTTCCGACGGGCCTCGAGCACGTACACGAGGTTCTGAGCGGGCGCCTGCAGCTGCTGCAGGAGCTGCTGCATCGGAGCCTGCAACGTCGCGAGGAGCATCGCGCGGAGCTCGTCCTTGCCCGGCATCGTGGCGAGATCACTCTCGACGCGGTCACCGGGGATCACGCTCGCGTCGAGGACGGCGAGCTTGACCTGGAGCTTCTCGTTCTTCTCGTCCTTGCGGAACTCCTTGACGATCTTGGCCGCCGCGGAGGGATCCTCGAACGAGAACGCGACACCGGTCTCACCGGCGAGCGCGCCATCGAAGTGCTTGTTCCCCTCGAGCGCCGTGCCCTTGACGGCCTGCTGGAGGAGCGTGTTCTTGATGACGCGGTACTCGACTCCCGCCTTGCGGAAGCGATTGCGCAGGTCGGTGACCTGCATGACGGTCATGCCCTTGAAGCCGAGCAGGACATAGCTCGTGGCCTTCGCCAGCGTGGTCTTCACGCCGCCGACTGCCTCGATCTTCGCCTGCCGCGCCGAGCTGATACGTGCTTCGCTCATGATCAAGCCTCCCCGACGGCTTCGAAGCTCGACGGATCGATCTTCACGCCGCAGCCCATCGTGGTGCTCAGGGTCACGCTCTTGAGGTACGTGCCCTTCGCGCTCGACGGCTTGGCCTTGAGGAGCGCCGCGAGCAACGCGCGAACGTTGCCCTCGAGCTTGTCGGCATCGAACGACTTCTTGCCGACCGGCGCGTGCACGATGCCCGCCTTCTCGACACGGAACTCGACCTTGCCGCCCTTGGCCTCGGTGATGGCCTTGTTCAGATCGAAGGTCACGGTGCCCGTCTTCGGGTTGGGCATGAGACCTCGCGGACCGAGCACGCGACCGAGCTTGCCGACCTGACCCATCATGTCCGGCGTGGCGATCACGGTCTCGAAGTCCATCCAGCCTTCTTGGATCTTTGCGACCAAGTCCTCGGCGCCGACGAAGTCGGCTCCGGCACTCTGCGCTTCCGCGGCCTTTTCGCCCTTGGCGAAGACCAGGACGCGCACCGTCTTGCCGAGGCCGTGGGGAAGAACCGTGGCGCCACGGACCATCTGGTCCGCGTGCTTCGGGTTCACGCCCAGGCGCACGGCAACGTCCACGCTCTCGTCGAATTTGGCGAAGCTCGCCTTCTTCACGAGGGCGCAGGCGTCGGCGACGGGGTAGCGCTTCATGCGATCGACCAGCGCGATCGCTTCTTTACGCTTCCTGCCTGTCTGCATCTCTCCTCCTTCGGCGTCGCCACCATTGACGACACGCCTCCCACCGCCGGACGAGCCGGACGGTGGTCAATCACCGCGCGTCACGTGCTCGCCCAACAGGACGGCACGGACGCACAGAGCTCAACTCGCGCCCAAGAGGCGCGGGTCAGACAACAGACTCACTTGATGACCTCGACGCCCATGGAGGCGCAGGTCCCTGCCAGGATCGTCGCGCAAGCCTCGAGGCTCGCTGCGTTCGTATCCGGGATCTTCTCGGCGGCGATCTTCATGAGCTGCGCCCACGTGATCTTGCCGACCTTGTCCTTGTTCGGACGGGGCGACCCGCTGCCGGGCTTCTTGCCGATCTTGAGCCCGAGCTCGCGCTTGATGAGCACCGAGTTCGGGGGCGTCTTGGTGATGAAGGTGAACGAGCGGTCGGAGAAGACCGTGATCACCACGGGGATGATCAGGCCTTCCTGCTTCTGCGTGCGAGCGTTGAACTCCTTGCAGAAGCCCATGATGTTCACGCCGTGCTGACCGAGCGCGGGACCGACGGGCGGCGAGGGGTTCGCCTTGCCGGCGGGGAGCTGGAGCTTGATCTGACCGGTGACCTTCTTCATGACGCTCTTCTCGTTTTCGTCTGCGCTCGACGCACGAAGCTCGGGGGCGCGGTCGAGAGGGCTCGGGGCAGCCTCTCGGGGAAGCGGTGGGGAGTCGCATCGCGACGCCCAGGAACGGGGGGCGCCTTATGACACGAAGCCTGGCGGCGCGCCAGCCAATCCGGCAAGAAGCGGGCCCGGGCCCGAATTCTCGCGGAATCCGTGGCACCGGGCCGAGCCGCACGCGATGGCTACGGGGCGGTCTTCTCGACCTGCGCGTACTCGAGCTCGACCGGCGTCGCGCGGCCGAAGATCGAGACGAGCACCGTGACCTTCTGCTTGGCCGAGTTGACCTCTTGGATGGTCCCGGTGAAGTTCGCGAACGCGCCGTCGGTGACGCGGACGTGGTCACCGGCATCGAACACCACGCGGGGCTTCGGCTTGGCCGTGCCCTCCGCGACCTGCTGGGCGATCTGATTGATCTCGGTCTCGGGAACGGGCGCGGGGTGGCGACCACCGACGAAGCCGCTCACCTTCGGCGTGTCCTTTACGAGGTACCAGGACCGCTCGTTCAGCTCCATCTGCACGAAGATGTAGCCCGGGTAGAAGTTGCGCGTCGTCAGACGCTTGCCGCCGCCTGCCTTCTGCTCCTGGACCTGCTCCTTGGGGATCAGGATCTCACCGAAGAGCTCTTCGAGCTGGTTCTGCTTGATCCGCTCTTCGAGCGACAGCTTCACCTTGTTCTCGTAGCCCGAGTAGGCCTGGACCACGTACCATTTCTTCGCCATGGGGATCCTCGAGCACGCCGACGCCGCCTCGTGCGAGGCGGCGACGAGCGAAACCAATCAGACGGTGTAGACGAAGTCGGTGATGGCCGACCAGAGCGCGTCGAACACGCCGGTGTAGGCTGCCGCGACCACGGACGTGACGACGACGACGACGGTCGAGACGTAGGTCTCGTCGCGCGACGGCCAGGTGACCTGCGCGAGCTCGGAGACGACCTCGTCCGCGAGCTTACGCGTCGTGGGCTGACGGTAGGCGTAGAACGCACCGAGGATCCCGACGATGGCGGCGATCGCGCCCGTGATGATCGGATCCGGCTGCGCGAAGCGGTGCCACACCTCGAACGCGATCTTGTCGACCACGAAGAAGAGCAGGAACGCGAAGGCGATGAAGCCGAACTGCACCCAGCGCTCGGGCCCGAGCAGGCTGGTGACAGCGAGCGTATCGCCGCCGAGGTCGGCGTCGGTATCGGCGAGATCGGCGTTCTCGTCCGCATCCTCGGGCAGATCGCGGGGCGCGTCGGGGCTCGCCGACGTATCGGGCGACTCCGGAGCCGTCTCGGCTCCGTCGCGCTCGTTCTCGTCGCGCTCGTTCTCGTCCTTGTCCGACATCACCAAGCTCGCTTCCGTGATTCTGGGGGAACAGGCCAGGAGGGATTCGAACCCACAACCCGCGGATTTGGAATCCGCTGCTCTACCATTGGAGCTACTGGCCTTCGAGGCCTCGAGAGGCCGAACTCTCCGCGCGGCGGGAACACGCGAGGTGAGGCGCGATTCCCTCCCCGCTCCTCAGCGACCCGCCCTCAGCGCGACTCGCGGTGCTCCGTGTGGTGACCGCAGCCCTTGCAGTGCTTCTTCAGGACGACCGCGGGAGCGGACGGAACCTTCGTCGTCTTGTAGTTCCGTCCGCCACACACGGTGCAGACGAGGGTGATCGGCACCCGACCACTCCTCGATCCGCCCACGTCTCACTCCGTGATCTTGGTGATGACGCCCGCGCCGACGGTCTTGCCGCCCTCGCGGATCGCGAAGCGCTGCTGCTCCTCGAGCGCCACTGCCGTGATGAGCTCCACGGCGATCGTCACGTTGTCGCCCGGCATGACCATCTTCACGTCTTCCGCGAGGCTGATCGTCCCGGTCACGTCCATCGTGCGCATGTAGAACTGCGGCTTGTAGTTGGTGAAGAACGGCTTGTGGCGGCCGCCCTCCTCCTTCTTCAGCACGTAGACCTCGGCGTTGAACTTCTTGTGCGTCTTGACCGAGCCCGGCTTGCACAGCACCTGGCCGCGCTCGACGTTCTCCTTCTCGATGCCGCGAAGCAGGCAGCCGACGTTGTCGCCAGCCTGGCCCTGGTCCATCAGCTTGCGGAACATCTCCACGCCCGTGACCGTCGTCTTCGTCGGGTCGCGGAAGCCCAGGATCTCCACCTCGTCGCCCACCTTCACGATGCCGCGCTCGATACGACCCGTCACCACCGTGCCGCGGCCCTTGATCGAGAAGACGTCCTCGATCGCCATCAGGAACGGCTTGTCGATGTCGCGAACCGGCTCCGGGATCCAGCTGTCCAGCGCCGCGAGCAGCTTCTTGACCGATTCCTCGCCCTCCGGCTTGCCCTGCATCGCCTGAAGCGCCGAGCCGCGAACCACCGGGATGTTGTCGCCGTCGAACTTGTACTTCGAGAGGAGGTCGCGGACCTCCATCTCCACCAGCTCGAGAAGGTCCGGGTCCTCGACCGCGTCGACCTTGTTCAGCCACACCACGATCTGCGGAACGCCGACCTGACGCGCGAGCAGCACGTGCTCCTTCGTCTGCGGCATCGGACCATCGAGCGCCGAGACCACGAGGATCGCGCCGTCCATCTGCGCAGCGCCCGTGATCATGTTCTTGATGTAGTCGGCGTGGCCGGGGCAGTCGACGTGCGCGTAGTGACGCGTCGGCGTCTCGTACTCCACGTGGCTGACCGCGATCGTGACGATCTTCGAGTCGTCTCGGACCGTGCCGCCCTTGGCGATGTCCGCGTACGACACTTCCTTGCCGCCGCCGTACGCCTTCGACGCGACCTTGGTGATCGCTGCCGTCGTCGTCGTCTTGCCGTGGTCGATGTGACCGATCGTTCCGACGTTCACGTGGGGCTTGTTACGGACGAACTTTTCTTTCGACATGACGCAGACGCTCCTCGACTGTGCGGCTAGGGGTGGATGAGCCCAGGACGAGAATCGAACTCGCGACCTCCTCCTTACCAAGGAGGTGCTCTACCTCTGAGCTACCTGGGCGTGGGAACACGAACACGTGGGCGACAGCGGGCGATCGGATTCGAACCGACGACGTTCAGCTTGGAAGGCTGACGCTCTACCGACTGAGCTACGCCCGCGGGGTATGGAGGGTGGTGGATTCGAACCACCGAAGGCTGGCGCCGGCAGATTTACAGTCTGCTCCCTTTGGCCACTCGGGCAACCCTCCCTACGTATCTAAACACTCTGGACGATTGGAGATTTCGTCGGTGCGACGGATCTCCAAACGTGGTTTCAACGGTCAATTGTCAGCTAGCGGTGGGACTCGAACCCGCAGCCGCCTGTTTACAAAACAGGTGCTCTGCCATTGAGCTACGCCAGCACGTTCTCTGACGCAGGACCCGCGATCTCATGGGTGCTCCGAAGAGCGCGAGGCCGAGCGAAAAGCACACTGATCCACGCGCCCAGGACGCGAGGGGGCGCTCATGTACCGTGGGGTACGGGGGGTGTCAAGCGAGATCGCGTCACTGTATGACGGTGGCGGCGGGGCCCGCAGCGAGCACCATCGAGCGCGTGTGCTCGAGGTCCTCGCGGACCCGGGCGGTCCACTCGCTCTCCACGCCCGTTCGCTCGACCATCGTCAAGGTGAGCTCCCAGTAGCGGATCGCGTGTCGCACGAGGGGAAGGACGCGATCGCGGAGCTGGCCGCGGTAGCTGTCTCGGTAGAGCGCGAGCTGCTCGTCGGTCATCGGCCGGGGCGGTGGCGGAACCGGAGCCTGCGTGATCGCATCGAAGAACGCGCGGTACATGGCGCCGATGCGATAGCCGGAGGCCGCAGCCCAGTGGGCGTTCGTCATGCGGATGGCGTCGAAGTACGCGCGCTGTGCCTCGAGAAGGAGGGCTGCCCGTCGATCGAGGACGTCATGCTGCTCGAGCACGGAGCCATCCGGGAACGTGAGCGCCTCGGCGCGCAGGCGAACGGTCTCGGCGAGCACGTAGGACGCCATCGCGGCGAAGTACTCGTCGTGGATCACCTCGTCGCCCGAGCGCGTTCGGTAGTAGCTGATGGCCTCCCGTGCGAGCCGGGCGGCGTCTTCGTTGCGGCCCTGACCGAGGACGGCGCGCGCGCGGCGGGCGAGCGCCTCCAGACGCTCGTCGGAGCTCAGGTCGTCGCGACCCAGCGTGCGCTCGGCGTTCTCGAGCGCGGCCTCCCAACGCTCCAGCGTCTCGAGGCCCTCGGCCAGCTGCAGCCGCGCGTGCTTCTCGTCGGACGAGCCGGGACGCAGCTCGAGGAGCTGTTGGTAGTGCGCGACCGAAGGCTCCCACGCGCGCTCCTCCTGCAGGCAGAGGCCCGCGTTGTAGAGCGCAGGGGAGACGTAGCGCGAGGAAGGGAACTCGCGGACGAGGGTGTCGTAGCGCTCCACCGCGTCGAGACATCGACCCCCGCGCAGGTGGGTGTTGCCCTCGTCGAAGAGCACGTCCGCGCTCAGGACGTGGACCTCGGTCTCGCCGCCCTGGCCGCGCACGGCGACGACGCGCGTCTCCTCGACGCGCACGGTTCGCACCGAAGACGTGCTCGCCCCGCAGCCGACGACGAGCAGCACGAGCAACGGGGGAGTGATCGCTTTCATGGGAACCACGACAGCCCTCTGATGTCCGAGTTCCTGACTTCGTTGGAAGGAAGGCGCACGCGAAGGATGGCGTACGACGAGAGGTAAGCGCGAAGGGGGTGTCACAGCGTAACCGAGTTACACCCGGCGGCGGTTACACCCCACCCGGTGTTGCACCCTCGCGGACACGACCTGCTCGCGGAATTGCTCGGAATCGTGGGTGATCCTCTGTTGCCGCTCCCTGGCACGACGGCTGCTCTAGCGGGGCCAGCGTCGCGACGGACCGCGGTGCCGAGGAGCAGAAGGTCATGGACCGGACTCATGGATTCGAGGCGTGGAGCGACGAGGAGCTTCGTGGGCGCATGCTGGCGCGCGAGGGGCGAGCTTGGCGTGAGTTCCACGTGCGCTTCGACCGCCTCGTCTACCGCTGCATCCAGAAGGTGACGACGCGCTTCTCGCGCTCGCTCGGCTCGGACGACGTGCGCGAGATCTACGCGCAGTTCCTCCTCTCGCTCACCGCGCGCGACATGCACAAGCTGCGAACGTTCTCGCCCGAGCGAGGCAACAAGCTGTCGTCCTGGATCGGGATGCTCGCGACGAACGCGGCGTGGGACCACCTCCGCAGCGTGGCGCGTGCGCCAGCATCGGCGGCCCTCACGGAGGCCGAGTCGGTGCAGGCGCCCGGCGGCGACCCGTACGAGCAGCTCCTCGAGCGCGAGCGCTGGGCGAAGGTGAGCGACGCGCTCCAGACCTTCTCCGAGAAGGACCAGACCTTCGTGCGCCTCTACTACATGGACGGTCTCACCCCCGAAGAGGTCGCCGAGGAGATGCAGATCTCGGTGAAGACCGTGTACTCGAAGAAGCACAAGATCCGCTCGCGCCTCGAGCAGGTGCTCTCGCCGCTCGCGAGCGAAGCGGCCTGAGATCGACGCGGCGCGAGGCGCGCCCTACCCTCCGCGCGTGCCTGCCTACGTCGTCGAGATCGCGCTCGTGGTGCTCGCGTATGCGCTGGGCTCGATCTCGTTCGGCCTGATCATCGCCGGACGGCGGGGCATCGACCTGCGGTCCGTCGGGTCCGGCAACACCGGGGCGACGAACGTCGGACGCGCCGTGGGCAAGCGCGAAGGTCGTGTCGTGCTGCTGCTCGATGGGCTGAAGGGTGCGCTGCCAGCGCTGCTGGCGGGCGCATGGTCGGGCCTGGACAGCGCGTGGACGGCAGCGACGGCAGTCGCGGCGGTCGCGGGGCACTGTTGGCCGATCTGGCACCAGTTCCGCGGGGGAAAGGGCGCGGCGACGGCGGCGGGCGCGATGCTCGTCGTGGCGTGGCCCGCGGGGCTCGCGGCCATCGCCACGTACCTGATCGCCAAGCGGGCGAGCCGCAAGGTCAGCGTCGGATCGCTGGCGGGCGCGACGGTGGGCGCCGCCGTCGCGATCGTCGGGGCCGCGACGTGGGACACCGGCGGGCACGCAGCTGCCTTCGGTGCGTGCGCGATCGCGCTGCTCGTGTGGATCCGCCACGCCGACAACGTCGCGCGCCTGCGCCGCGGCGAGGAGCCCGACGGTTGAGGCTCGCGCTGCGACATGCGAGCGCGTGGCTCGCGGCGACGTGCGTGGTCGGCTGTGGTGGCGCGCCGCGCCCGAGCACGTCGCGAACGGAGCCCGTCGCCGTCGCACAGGTCGGTGGACGTGACCTCGTGGTGTTCCCTCGGCCACTCGAGGGCCACATCGCGCTGTCGGTGTGGTTCGACGCGGGGACGCTCGATGCACCCAACGCGAGCGTCGCGCTGGTGGCGGCCGAGCTCGTGGCGAGCGCGCGCGACGACGTCCACGCGACCGTCAGCCCCGATGGCATCGAGCTCCGCACGCTGTGCACGATCGCGGCGCTCGACCCTTGCGTGCACGCGCTCGCCGCGCAGCTGGCGGAGATCGACGTCACCGAGGCGAACGTCGCGGCCGCCCTCTCGAGCGTGGTGGCGCGACGCGAGCGAGGCTTGGGTTCCGCACGCCGGGAGGCCGAGACCCTCGCGACGAGCGCGGCCCTCGGGATCGCGCTCGCGCCGCTGGGCGACGCAGGAGACGTGGTGACGACCGCGGACGTCTCGAGGTTCGTCGAGGCCCACCTCGGGACCGACCGGAGCCTGTGGATCGTGATCGGCGAGGTCACGGACGATCGTGTCGCGAGGAGCCTCGCCGACACGCCCCGGCGGTCTGCGAGCGCGGAGCGGGCGACGCGCTCGATCGACGATCAGGCAGCCGCGGTTCGCAGCGAGGAACGGCACGACCGAGGGATGTGGGCCGTGGCGCGGCGCGAGGAGAACGAGGCGAACGCGATGGCTGTCGCGCGCGCGTGGTCGCTGCGAAGCGCGTTCGTCCCCGAGCTCGAGGTCGCTGCGTTCCCGACACGGGCGGGCTGGGTCGCGCTCGCGTCGTTCGCGGGAGACGACGTGGACGTCGCGCGATGGACGAACGTCGAGCCCTGGCCGTCGCAGGAGATCGAAGCCCACGGCGATGCGTGGTCGCTGGCGGGCCGCGTGGGCGCGCGCTGGGCCGCGGGT
>JAFLCL010000094.1 GCA_017303575.1 Deltaproteobacteria bacterium | reverse complement strand
TGCTCGAAGCTGGCTTCGAGCACGCCCGCTTGGGCCGGCACTGCGTCCGCCGCGGAGGCGGCGAGGAGCTGGAGGGACTCCGCGACGAGACCGCGGTCTGCGTCGACCGTGCCGGTGACGAGGGCGACCGCGACGAGCGCCTGTGCCGCGTGGACGGCCCGCGCGAGCAGCAGCAGCGCGACCGCCCGGGCCCGACCGCGGATCTGGGCGAGCTCGAGATCGGGGAGGCCGACACGGCTCCCCACGGCGGAGAGGACGCGCACGGATCGAGGCGCGGAAGCGAGCGCGAGCGCGAGGGCTGCGTTCCAGGCGGCGACGCCGAGAGCGATCGCGAGGAGGGGCCTCGACGCGCGACCTGCGAGGACGAGGGCCAGCAAGGGCGTGGCGCTCGCGGCGACGTGCGTCGCGTGAAGAAAGAGCGATGCGTGCGCCGCGCGACCGAGCCCGACCTCGGCGCGCAGCTGGCTGACGCGCGCGAGCTCCCCTGCCACGCGGCCGGCTGGAAGGAGCTGCGCGGCCGCATACGCGAGCGCGGCGCCGCGCACCGTGGGCCGCAACGGGCTCTCCGACATGCGCTGCGCGGCGCAGGTCTCCAGCGCGAGCACGATCGCCTCGAGCACGACGAGGGCGATGACGGACGCCCCCACGCCGCGCACGATCGCGAGGAGGGCTCCCGCCCCGACGGACCGAACGACGTACGCGAGGGCGAGCGCGCCCACGGCGGTCGCGAGGGCAGCCCCGACGAACCGACGTGGCGACGGCGGTGCCCGGAGGCTCCCATGCGCCGTGCTGCTCACGACGGCTCCGCCAGGCCCACCCAGCGAGCACTGCGCGACCACAGCGCCCGACCGAGCGCCGGGTCGCGGCTCGTCGCGCTCGTGGTGTCAGGGCGTGCGTCCACGTAGGCGCCGCCGTGCTCGACGGTGCCGCGCACGCAGAAGAGAGGCGTCTCGGCGCCTTCGTCCGGCGTCTTCATGCTCCGTGTCATCCACACCCGCACTGGCCAGGGGACGTGGCGGTAGGCTCGGGTCGCGACGTCGCCCGGGTCGGCCAGGACCGACAGCACCGGCGAGCGCGCGTCGCGGAGGCGCCGCGTGAGCTCGTGATGGAACGCCGTCACGGCGAGCTTCGAGACCGCGTACTCGTCGATGCCCGTCCACGAGCGCGTTCCCTGGGTGCAGCGCTCCCAGTCGATGCCCGTGACGCTCGCGTGCGAGCCCGAGCCGAGGTGCACAACGCGGCCGGTGATGCGGGGCAGCAGCAAGCGCGTGAAGAGACACGGCCCGAGGTGGTTGGTGCCGAACGCGATCTCGAACCCGTCGCGCGTCGTGCCGCGCGCCCCGGCGATCGCCGCGTTGTTCACGAGGCACTCGATGGGCGCGTCTCCGAGCGCGTGCGCCGCAGCGCGGACGGACGCGAGATCGGCGAGGTCGAGCGGGAGCACCTCGGCGCGACCTCCGGCCGCGAGGATCGAGTCCCTCACCGCGGCCGCACGCACGAGGTCGCGCGCCGCGAGCACGACGTGCGTGCCGCTTCGTGCGAGCGCGTGGGACAGCGCGAGACCCACGCCGCTGGTCGAGCCGGTGACGACGACGCGGCTCAGCACGTCGGCGCTCCCGCCAGGTCGTCGCGCAGGCAGCGTGGCGGAAGGAGCAGCCACTCGCCGAGCATCGGACCGAACAGATCCATCACGAGGCCGTCGCCCGGATCGACGAGCATGCCCCACTCGACGATCGATCCACCTCGGTAGGGCGTCACGCGCATGTGGCCGCGGCCCGCGGTGATGTCGTGCGGACGCGACGTGTCGAGCTCGAAGGTGAGCGCGCGCGCTGCGTGATCGAGGTGCATGCGGAGGTGGTAGGCGGTGCCCGCGATCCCGTAGCTGTGGTGGAGGTAGACCACGCGCGTGTCGTCCTGCTCCTCGACCAGACGCGCCTCGTCGAGCGATGGGATGACCTGGGTCAGCACGGTGATCTCGGTCGCGCGCCGCCACACCCGGTCGGGGGAGGCCTCCACGCGCTGCCAGCTCGCGCCGCCGTAGACGCGGCGACCTCCTTCACGGCGCGAGAGATCACGGCGAACGAGCGCGCCGCCGATCAGAGCTCGACGCTCGTCCGCATCGAAGCCGCCGCTTCGCTGTGCGCGCGCGAGCGGGAGGCCGGTGGACGCGAGGAGCGCGGCGCATGCGAGCACGAAGAACCAGGGGAGCCTGTGCATGCCCGGAAGCTGCGGCGGGGCCGAGAGCGCGGAGAGCGCGACGCGACGAACGGTCTCGGGGGTGCGACGGGCGGCGCGCGCGACCCTCGTCGCGGCGCCTCGGCGAAGGGATGGGAGGTTCGTCCGCTGTGTCGGTGATACGCTGCCGCACCATGCCGTCGCGGCTCTTCCTCTCTCAGTCCATGCTCGATCGCTGGCTCTCGGACGGTACGGCCGACGTGTCGGGCGACACGCTCACGATCCTCGCCGCGGAGCACAAGTTCGACCTGAAGACGGCCGTTCTGTTCGAGAAGGAGGTCACCGACTCGAACGACAAGCACGCCCTGATCGGTCGCGTGAAGGATGTCGATCAGATCGCCGAGATGGGCGGCGACTACAGCGTCGGCACGGTGATCGTCGGCGACGAGGCGTACGAGGTGACCGATGGCTTCGCGGGCATCGCGGTGCAAGGCGATCTTCAGCCGGCGCTCGCGTCGCTCGCTCCGCCGCCGCCCTCGACGGGCCGTACGACGGATCCCGATCTCGTCACCGCCGCAGGCACGAGCTCGCCGGGCGCCCTCGACGCGACGGCCGCGGGCGCGACCTCTCCCGGCGAGACGTCCCCGGGCGCGACCTCGCCTGGCGATCTGGCCTCCGCCATCGGTGCAGCCACGCCCGGCGGCGCTCCCGCGAAGGAGAACGAGCTCGATCTCCTCGCACGGTTCTTCCTCGAGAAGCGTTGATGACGGTGATGCGCGAGCGGCATGATCTCCGTGCGACGGTGCGCCCGTGAGCACGCTCGTCACCGTGCTGTTCGCGATCGTCGCGGTGCTGTACTCGCTGTCGGGTGCGCTCTACCTGGCGTTCCTCGCGCGAGGCGCCGAGAGCTTGGGCAAGAACGCAGGCCACGCGCTCACGGGCGCCGTGGTGACCCACGTCGCGTTCCTCGTCGCGGACCTCGCGACGAGCACCAGCCCCGTCTTCGCCGACATCCATCAGGCGCTCGCGGTGGGGTCGCTGCTCGTCGCGCTGGCCTACCTCGGCACGGTCGTGATCGGCGGCAAGCGCATCACGAGCACGAGCAAGCTGCAGGTGCTGGGAGCGTTCATCACGCCCATCACGCTTCTCTTCTTCCTCGGGGCTGGCTTCCGCCGTGGCGTCGAGGTCTCGGACGAGGTGCGGTCGGTCATGCTGCCGATCCACATCGGCGTGAACGTGCTCGGCATCGCGGCGTTCGCCGTCGCGTTCGGCGTCTCGATCGCCTACGTCGTCCAGGAGCGACAGCTGCGGCAGAAGAAGCTCACCGGCATCTTCCAGCGGCTGCCCTCGCTCGACACGCTGGACACGCTCGGCTTTCGCATGGTGATCGTGGGCTTTCCGCTGCTCACGCTCGGCGTCGTGACCGGCACGTTGTGGGCCGTGCGCCTCGATCCCGATGCGCCACCCATCGGTGCGACGCAGACGATGGGGCTCATCGAGTGGGCTCTGTTCGCGGCGGTGCTGCTGCTTCGCGCGGTGGCGGGATGGCGCGGGCGTCGCGCCGCGATCGGCACGATGCTGGGCTTCGTCGTCGCCTGCGCGGTGCTGCTCGGCTACGTGGTGCGGAGCTGAGCGCCGCATGAGCGACCTCTTCCTCCTCGGGATCTCGCACAAGACCTCACCGGTCGCGCTGCGCGAGAAGCTCGCCGTGCCGACGGGGGAGATGGCGTCGCGCCTGCGTGAGATCGCCGAGGGCGCGGGCCTCGAGGAGGCGCTGCTGGTCTCGACATGCAACCGCGTCGAGCTCTACGGCGTCGCGAGCGACGCGCACGCGTCGGTGAAGGCACGCGCTTGGCTCGAGTCGCGCGGCGATCCGGGCGAGGTGGCGACGCACCTCTACCTCCAGCGCGGCACCGAGGCGGTGCGTCACGCGTTCCGCGTGGCCTCGAGCCTCGACTCGATGGTCGTCGGCGAGCCTCAGATCCTCGGTCAGGTGAAGGAGGCGTACGTCGCGGCCACGAGCGCGGGTGTGCTCGGCGCCGTGCTCGATCGCTGCTTCACCAAGGCGTTCGCCGTCGCCAAGCGCGTCCGCACCGAGACGGGCATCGCCGCCGGTGCCGTGTCGGTCAGCTCCATCGCGTGCGATCTCGCGGGCCGCATGTTCGAGGATCTGCGGGGCAAGCGTGTGCTCCTCGTGGGCGCGGGCAAGATGGGGGAGAGCGCCGCCAAGCACCTCGCGAAGCAGGGCGCGAAGCTCTTCGTCCTGAACCGCAGCCGCGAGCGCGCGGTGGAGCTCGCGGCGGCATGTGGGGGCGAGCCCCGCAGCCTCAACGAGCTGAGCTCCGAGCTCGCGATGGCCGACATCGCGATCTGCTCCACCTCGAGCGACCGCTTCGTGATCACGACCGACCTGATGAAGGAGGTCGCCCGCGCGAGAAAGTACCGGACGCTCTTCCTCATCGACATCGCGGTGCCTCGCGACGTGGACCCGCGCGTCGGACAGATGGAGAACGTCTTCCTCTACGACGTCGACGATCTCCAGAAGGTCGCCCAGGAGAACCTCGCGCAGCGCCGCAAGGAGGCCGATCTCGCGGAGCACATCGTCGAGCGCGAGGTCGTCGAGTTCGAGACGTGGCGTCGGCAGCAGAACCTGAAGCCGCTCATCGTGGGTCTGCGCGCCCACGTGCGGGGTGTCGTCGCGGCCGAGATCGAGCGCACGCTGCCCAAGCTCGGGGGCGACCCGGTCGCCAACAAGGAAGCGCTCGAACGTGCGATCGATGCCGCGACCAACAAGCTGCTCCACCCCGTGATCGCCGAGATCAAGCGCTCGGCGGAGGAAGGTCGCGCGAGCGTGCTCGAGGACGCTCCGCGTATGTTCGGTCTCGATCCTTCGTCGCTCGGCGACGCGACGAGAGCGAGCTCGCCCAGCACGGGATCTCCCCTGCCGAACGAGCCCGCACCGATCAAGCCGCGCTGACTCGTCACCAACTCAGAGACCGAGAAAGAATCGGGGGGCGCCTTGCGGCGGGGGAGCGCAGCTCCCCATGGAGCAGGAGTCGAGTCGAGGAGCGCAGCGACGAGGCGAGCGACGGGGAGCTCGAGGGGCCAGAGGTCCCTCGACCCAGGCCAACTCAGTCGCTGGCGGTCGTCTGGATCATCTCCATCGCGGCTCCGTGCGCGGCACGCACGGCACGCGCATCGTCTTCGGCGTACTCGTACGTGGTGCCTGTCGCGGTGCCCGTCGCGGCGGCGGGCGCTGTGGAGGGCAGGGCCTGATCGAGCACACGCATCTGCTCGGCCTGGCGGGCGAGGCGCGCATCGCCGTTGTTGCTCGCGTAGAGCGCGGCCTCGCGCTCGGCGGCTGCGAGCATCGCGCGGGCGCGCTCGACCTCTCCGGCGCGGGCGATCTCGATCGCCTGAACGGTCTGCGCGGCGGCCATCATCCGTGCTGCGTCTCGCTCGACGCTCGCGTCGCGTCCCGAGGCGAGCTCGGCCTCGTCGTCCGTCGCGCGCGCGCCGAGGTAGAGGCGTCGCTCGAGGCGTCCCGCCTCTTCGAGCGCGTCGTCGAAGCTCATCGTCGCGTCGATGGCCTCGACGGTGCTGCCGTCGCGGCGCGGGCTCACGCGAAGGCGCACGAGGATGTCGCGCGTCTCGCCCTCTGCGAGGTCGCCGATGGCCACGCGGATCGCGCTGCCCGAGCCAGACCACTGACCGGCGACGACTCCGTCGAGCGTGACACCGGGGCCGGGCGTGATCTCGACGAGCGCCGAGCGAGCGACCATGCGCTCGAGGCGCAGGACTTCGTCGCGGAACACCGACGCCATCGCGCTCGGCTGCTCGACGAAGTGGAATCGACCGCCGCTCGTCTGCGCGATCGAGGCGAGCAGCGTCTCGTCGTACTCGAGGCCCAGGCCCAACGCGGTGATCGCGATGTGTCGCTCGCCGGCTGCCTGCGCGAGCGCGGCCACGGTCGAGGCATCGTTGGGCACACCGTCCGACAGCAAGACCACGCGGTTGATGCCCGTCGCGTCGTAGTGACGCACGACCTCTTCGAGACCGAGGCGCAGGCCGCCCGCGAGGTCCGTCGTGCCGCGCGCTTGCATCGTGTTCATGCGATCACGGAGCTCGTCGAGGCGGCTTCCGTCGATCTCCGTCGAAGCGAGGAGGACCTCGGTGCGCGAGTCGAACGTGACGACCGAGAGGCGATCGCCGGGCCTCAGCTGATCGAGCAGCGCGCGCGAGGCCTCGCGCGCCTGTGCGATGGCTTCGCCCTCCATCGATCCCGAGGTGTCGACGACGAGCGAGAGGTTGATGCGGGGGCGGCGCGCGTCGGGCGCGGTGCCTGCCACGATGCGAAGGCGCGAGATCAAGACGGTCTCCTCGCCGGCGGTGACGAAGCGGTTGGCGAGCGCGCCTTCGAGCGAGACGACCTCGGGATCGCGGTGCGTGGCGGCGCGCATCGAGGCGCCGCAGCCAGCGAGGCCGAAGACGAGCGCGAGCGTGAGGGAGGAGAGGAGGAAACGCGTGAGCATTCGGCCTCGGACGCGCGATCGGGCGAGACGATCTAGGACCGACGGAATCTCCGTCGCGCCCGCGTGTTCTGCGCGGACCGTGTACTTCGACGAAGACCGACTCGTCCGCGAGATCAAGCGACTGTCCGAGACCATCGCGCGCGCCGTCGGTCTGAAGAACGCGGAGGCACAGGAAGAAGCGGAAGCAGGGCTGGGCGAGCTCCACCGATCGATCTTCGGACTCGACGTGGGCTCCACACGACGCCTCCACCCCTCGAGCCTCGCCGCGATGGTGTCGCCGCAGCACCGCGCGGCGGCTGTCGCCGTGCTCCGCGCCGACGCGGATCTCCTCGAGGCGCGTGGCGAGACGGGGCTGGCGGCGCTGCGTCGTTCGCAGGCCGACTCCCTGGCCTGATCGATCGCGTACGATCGCGTCTCGTTCCTCGATCAGTCCATCACGTCGTCGTGGCTCGTCGCCGGCTCGGCCTCGGCGGGCGGCGTGGCAGGCGCGGCGACGGGCGCGATCTCGATGTCCTGGAGCAGCCCGCGCAAGCGCGCGATCTCCTGCCGGAATCGCCCCGTGAGGCTCGCGGGCAGCATGCGGCCAGGACCGTTGAGCTCGCGCGCGGGATCGACGAAGCGTCCGTGGCGCTCGAGCCCGAAGTGGAGGTGCGGGCCCGTCGAGCGACCCGTCGTCCCGACGTAGCCGATCACCTGGCGCTGCTCGACGTGCTGCCCTCGCGCGAGGCCTGCCGCGAAGCGCGAGAGGTGAGCGTAGTGGCTCTCGTAGCCGCCCTCGTGCGAGAGGGAGACGAGGTTGCCGTTGGGGCCGCGATCGCCCGCCCACGTGACCGTGCCGTCCGCCGCGGCCCACACGGGGGTGCCGGTCGCGGCCGAGTAGTCGATGCCGTTGTGCGGCATCACGCGATGCAGCACCGGGTGCATGCGGCGCGGATCGAAGGGCGAGCTGATGTGGTCGTAGCGGAGCGGCGTGCGGAGCCAGCCGCCGTGCACGGCGCGACCGGTCTCGTCGTAGAAGTCTCCCTCGTCCGGCGAGGGCCTGGCGCCCTCGCGCACGCCGCCTGACGTCCTCGGATCCTGCGGTGGCGCGAAGTGGAACGCCTGGAGCACGCCCCGGCGCGCGCTGTGGTACTCGAGCGCCTGCACGGTGCCGTAGCGGAGGAACGCTCCGTCGATCCGCTCCTCGACCACGATCAAGCGGAACGAGTCCCCCGCGCGTGTCTCGGTGTTGAAGTTCATGCGCCCTTCGAACACCTCGACGAAGGTGCCGACGAGCGTGCGCCCGAGGCCGATCTGCTCGAGCGCGTCGCCGAGCGAGGTCACGACGGTGCCGCCGCGCGCGAGATCGATGCGCTCGATCGGGACCTCGACCTGCGCGCCGTGGAGCGCGCCATCGGGACCGCGGCGCGCCTCGTAGATCTGGGTGATCGTCGCGCGGTACTCGAAGCGCTGGAGCACGCCCACCGCGTCGCGCTCGAACACGAGCTCGTGATCGGGGCGGCAGCGACGGAAGTCCATGACGCCCGTGAGGGCGGTGATGATCGCGTCGGCGTCCGCGCCTGCGAGGCCCGCGGAGATCAGGGCGGGGCGGAAGCCGGCGCTCTGCCCGAAGTGGTGCACCGTGCGTGTGCCGACCGGCAGCTCCTCGGTCGCGACCGGCACCGACGGAACGAACGTGTCGGGCGGCGGGACGGCAGCGTCGGCGGGCGGCGTGTAGCCGACGTGGGTCGGCACCGTCGCGTGCTCGACATCGTCGTCGTCCGCGGGACCGCCGCCGACCATGGTGGCCAACGCGACGGTCACACCGATCACCGCGAGCCCTCCGATGACGAGGCCGCCGATCACGACGCGTCGTCGTCGCGCGCGCTCGATCTCCTCGCGCAGGAGCGGCACGCCCAGCGAGGGCAGCGGCCGGAGCGTGGGCACCGAGGGAGGCGTCTCGTCGGTGGCCATGGCGCGCCGAGGTTATCGCTCGAACCCCTTCGCGCAAATGCGGGCCCCCCGATGATCAGCGCACGCGGCGCACGAGGCCACGTCGCTCGCAGAACGCGAAGAAGCGATCGGCCTCCTGGGCGGGAAAGGTCGCCTCCATGGGCGTGGCCAGGTGGTAGCTGCGGAACAGCTCCGCGAAGCGCTGGGGGCTCTCGTCGAACCACTGCATCGCGAGGTCGCTGCCGCGCTGCAGGCGCTCGAAGCGGAGCTTCGCGACCAAGAGCGCGGTCATCCGCCGACCGTCGTCGCTCGTCAGCTCGGCGTCACGCAGCAGCGCGAGGTACGCGTCGGGATCGAGCGCGGCAGCGGGCGCGTGCGGGCGATCGAAGGGCAGGGCGCGATCGAGCGCGGTCTCCTGCGTCGGGCGCGGTCCCTCGAGGATCGTGCGCAGGCGATCGAGCTCGCGCGCGAGCGCCGCGACGTCGGCCTCGCTCTCGACCGTCCCCTCCATGCGCTCGAGCGTGACGCCGCGGAGGTTCGTGCAGCGCGGCAGCACCTCGACGAGGAGCGACCACACCCCCTCGGGCACGGCGTGATCGTGCCCATCGAGGCGCAGCGATCGGCCCGAGGGCAGCCACGCTGGATCGCTGGTCGTGCCACCCGCCACGTGGATCTCGATCACCTTCGACAGATCGATCGTGCGGAGCCAACGACGCGCGTCGTAGCCCTGCTGCTCCGCGTTGAGCACGAGGTTGTGGAGATCGAGTAGGAGGTGACGACCCTCCTTGGCCGCGAGCGCGCGACGCAGCAGCCACGGCTCGTGCTCGGCCTCGTCCCACGCGAAGTGGAACGCGGTGTTCTCGAAGCCCACGTGGGGCACCACCGCCTGCATCGCGTCGAGCGTGCGCTCGAGGTGAGCGAGCGTGTCGTCGTTCGCGGGCACGGGCACGGGCAGCGCGACGTAGCGAGGGCCCTCGCGGCTCGGCAGGCTCGTGGCGCCGAAGTGATCGGTCCACCACGCGAAGCGGAACGTCTCGTGATCCAGCGCGACGCGCTCGAGCCAGCGCGCGCGACGTGCCTCGTCACCGCGCGGATCGGCGGCCATCGACAGCGCCGTCGAGTGGGCGACGAACGGCAGGCCTCGCGCGCGCTCCTCGGCGAAGCGCGCGTGGAACCCATTGGGCGTGAGGTGCCCGCGACGATCCGTCGTCCACGTCGTCTCTGGCGCGAGCTCGAGGTAGTCGACGCGATCGAGGAGCGGCCTCGTGCGCTCCAGGTGATCGGCGTCGGGCTGCATCACCCAGCCGATGCCGAGGCCGTCGAGGGGGCGATCCACGCGTCGATCCTACGTGCGCCTAGGGCCGCGCGACGGCGAAGAAATGGAGGAAGCGTCGTGCGCGAGGCGGCACGTAGCCCATGCCGCAGTCGTAGCCGCCCGTGTCGGGCGCCTCTTCGACGTACACGCCACAGCCCGAGTCGGTGGCCCAGTGCGAGCCTCGGATGCGGTGGGCGCGGTGGGTGTCGACGGCACGCTGCCGCGCGGTGGCGCGCTCGGTCGAGGCGAGGCGCGAGAGCTCGGCTCGCAGCGCGCCGGTGAGCAGCGAGGTGAGCGTCGCGTTGCGTGTGTCGATGATCTCCTCGACCTCGCCCTCTGCCTCACCATCGCCCCGCCGCATCAGCTCGAGCGCGGGGAGAGCCGCATCGAGCGCGCGTGCGCTCGCGGGCACACCCGAAGGATCGACGAGCACCATGAGCGGCTCGCCGCTCGGTGCCTGAGGCACGAGCTGCCTCAGCGCGCTCATCGGCGCGCACGTGAGCTCGACCAGGCCCAGCGCAGTCAGCGCGTCGTCCGAGCCGTGGTTGATCCACGCGCCGAACGCGATGCCTCGCTCCCAGCGCGCGCCGTTGTCGTCGGGGATGACGAGCACCAACAGCGGACGCCGCGCGCGCTGCGCCGAGCGATACGCCTCGGACACGCCCGCGAGGAGGGCGTCGTCCGAAGGACGGTCCTGCGCGAACGCGGACAGCGGATCGCGCATCGCGGACGCGAGCACCGCGAGGCCGCTGGTGAGGAGGAGGGCGCGACGTCTCATCCGGCCTCGGACGTTCGAGCGGACGATTCGATCGTGCTCTTCATCAGTGGCCCGATGGCGCGAAGAAGTAGAGGAAGCGCCGCGCGCGCTCGGGGGTGTGGCCCATGCCGCACGCCACCATGGACTCGAGCTGCGGAGGGGCGTCCTCGACGCTGACGCCGCAGCCACCCGAGAACGCCCAGTACGAGCCGCGTACGCGGTGGGCACGGTAGGTGTCGATGGCGCGAGCGCGCGCCGCTGTGCGCTGGGCAGGGGTCGAGGCGGCGATGCGCGTGGCGAGCGCGGCCACGACGGCGTTCGAGATGGCAGCGATCTGCGCGTCGACGTAGGCGTCTTCTCTCGTGCGCTGCGCCTCCCAGTCCTCGCCGTCTACGGCGTAGGGAGGCTCCGGCGGCAGCGCGGGATCGATCGCGCTCACGCTCGCGGGCACCCGCGCGGGATCGACGAGCACCAGGAGCGGCTCGCCCGGCGGTGCTTGCGGCACCAGCTGCCGCAACACCGTCATCGGCGCGCACGTGAGCTCGCACGAGCCGACCGCGGTCATCGCGTCGTCGGTGCCGTGGTTCAGGAACGCGCCGAGCGCGCTGCCCCGTTCCCAGCGTGCGCCGTTGTCCTCGGGGATGACGAGCACGAGCAGTGGACGGCCTGCGCGCTGGGCCGCGCGATAGGCCTCGGACAGGCCCGCGAGCAGGCCATCCGAAGGCACACGCTCTTGCGCGAACGCATCGAGGAGCGGGATGCCCGTGGTCGCGAGCGCGCCCGCGATCCCTCCATAGACGAGCAGTGAGCGTCGCTTCATGGCAGCTCCAGACGGACGGACCTCAGATCGGATTTCCCTGCGGCGCGAAGAAGTAGAGGAAGCGTCGTGCGCGGACCGGCGTGTGGCCCATGCCGCAGCCGATGCCGCCCGTCACCGGGACCTCTTCCACGTGCACGCCGCACCCGCTCTGGTTGGCCCAGTACGATCCGCGGATCCGATGCGCGCGGTAGGTGTCGACGGCGCGGGCACGAGCCGCGTCTCGCTGCGCGCTGCTCATCGAGGACGAGCGCGCGCGGAGGGCCTCGAGCAAAGCGCCTTCGATCGCGGCGACCTGCTGATCGACACGCGCGTCCAGCTGCGCGTAGTGCGCGTCCCACTGGTTCGCGTCGCCCGCGGGGAACGGGATCTCGGCGGGCAGCGCGGGATCGATCGCGCTCACCACGGCGGGCACGCGGGTCGGATCGACCAGCACCATCAGCGGCTCGCCCGCGGGCGCTTGAGGCACGAGCTGACGCAGCACCGTCATCGTCGCGCAGGTCACCTCGCACGAACCCACCGCGACCATCGCCGCGTCCGAGCCCGTGTTGAGGAACGCGCCGAGCGCGCTGCCTCGATCCCAGCGCGCCCCGTTGTCGTCGGGGATCACGAGCACGAGCAAAGGTCGCGCGCTCCGCTGCGCGGTGCGGTAGGCCTCGGAGAGGCCGGCGAGCGCGCCGTCCTCGGGCACACGATCCTGCGCGAAGGCGTTCGACACGAGGGCAGGCCACGCGGCCGCTGCGCCGATCGCCGTGGAGGTGGAGAGGAGGAAGCCGCGCCGGTTCATGATCGCTCCGGGGTCACAGGCCCTCGAGGAGGTTGCCGAGAGGCTCGGGGACGGAGGGATCACGCGGCGCGAGCGCCGGTGTGACGACGGGCATGGTGTGGAAGCGGAGCCCGTTCGGATCGCGGAGCTCGTCCTCGCCCGTGGTCCGCATCGGCGACATCGTCCCGTTCTCGAACCGGAACACGAGCTGCGCGCGATCGTCGAGGCCGAAGGTGCCGTGCCGCTCGACCCCTCGACCCGTCACGTGCATGCCGCCCTGCGCATCGAGCACGAGCACGAGGTCGTCGGCGACGTAGGCGCCCACGTACGCCGCCAGATCACTCGAGGGCACGAAGTCGGGCTGCACGTCCGTTTCGTCGATGCCCACGGTCGTGCGGGCGGCCCACGTCGCATCGTTCGGCGACAGCCAGCCCGCGTTCGACACGTCGAGCCGGCTCGGAGACCACGGGCTCACCCGTCCCGCCACCTCGGGGAACAAGAGGGCCGTCCACATGGCGTTCTCGCCATCGATGAGAAAACGACCGTCGGCGAGCGGGATGGCCTGCATGCCTCCCAGCTCGGCGAAGCGGAGCGCTTGCTCGCGATCCGCGTCCACCACCAGGCGCGCGGCATCGACACCTCGGCGCACACGGCCTTCGCGGCCCTCGATCGCGATCACCTCTCCCGGATGCGCGTCGATCGGCTCACGCTCGGTGCCGCGTCGCACCGCCACTTCGGCGCTCGAAGGCGCCGCGATGGGCCCGTCGGCTGGCTGGGCCTCTCCCGAGATCTCGATGGCGACGCCCGCCGCCCGGGCTTCGTCGTCCAGGACGAACAGCGCCGACTCGGCCACGTCTGGACCCGTGCAGCCCGCGAGCGTGCACGCCAGGGTCAGGGCGGTGCGGAGCCTGAGGCGATCGGGGATGGGGGTGCGTCGCGCCATGCGTCGTGTCTCCTACGCGTCCGACAGCGAGAACCTCCCGCGGTTCCAGCCCGGCCTTCGACCCGGCCGCGTGGCGCGTCTTGGACGTTGTGTGTAGTCTCGCGGCCCCTTCGGCCGCCGCAGCCTCGCTGTGGGTCCCCGCAGCGACCGTTCGTGAGCCTTCCTTCATGACCGACTCCTCGAGCTCCGCGACCGCAGCGCGTCCCACCTCGTCGTCCCCGCGTCCGTCGCGCGAGCCGATGATCCTCGGCGCGACCCTCGCGATCCTGTCGATCGTCGTGGTGTGGGGCCTCCCCAGCTACGGCATCTGGGACCCGTGGGAGCTCGGCACCGCGGACGACGCGCGCCACCTGCTCGAGGGCGAGCCGGTGGACGAGCTCCGCGCACCGCTGGGCGCGTGGCTGGTCGCGCGTGCGTTCGGCGTGTTCGGGGTGCACGAGTGGTCGGGGCGGTTGCCCATCGCGCTCGCCGGGCTCTTCTTGCTCGGCGTCGCGGGCGGCCTGGGACGCCTCTACGGCGATCTGCGCCGCGGCACCTACCTCGCGATCGTCCTCGCCACCACGCCGCTCTTTCTCCTCAACGCGCGGCACATGATGGGGCTCGCGCCGGGCTTCCTCTTCTCGGGGCTGGTGTTCGCCTGCGCCGCGGCTCTCGCGTTCGCGCCGCGTATGGCGAGCAGCATGGCGTGGCGGGGCGGGCTCGCTGTGGGGCTCGGCGTCTCGATCCTCCTCGCGACGGGCGCGAGCGGTGTGCTGCTCGGCGTGGCGCCGCCGCTGCTCGCCGTCGCGACGGCCGTGATCGCCCGGCTCCCGTGGGACGACCGACCCTTCGCGCTGCCTGCCGATCCGCAGGCGCGCACCGAGCGTGTGGTGCAGCTCGCGCTCGTGGTGCTCGGCGCGGGAGTCGCGTTCGCGACGGTGTCGGCCGTGTCGGCGAACCAGGAGGGCTACTCGATCTGGACCGGCGGTGCGCCGCGCGGTCAGACGCCGCCGACGTTCGAGATGCCGATCGAGGCGCTCTTCCACGCGTTCGCGCCCTGGAGCGCGATCTTGCCGCTTGCTGTCGGCTACGTGATGACGCACGGCTCGATCCGCGTGTCGACGAGCGCGCCCGCCGAGTCGGATGCTGGCGCGACGCGCGGGGTCGATCTCGCCGCGCTCGCGTGGATCGGGCTCTCGCTCGGCGCGCAGTCGATTCACTCGGCGCGTTATGGCGACGGCGCGTTCCTCGCCGTCCTGGGCCTGGGCTGGATCGTCGCGTCGTTCCTGCGCTCGACGGAGGAGACGTCGCGCGGTGAGAGCTGGGCGCGCGGGCTCGTCGCCCTCCTCTTGATCGGCCTCCTCGTGCGCGACTTCCGCGGCTATCCCGGCTCGCCGGTCGAGGGCCTGTCGCTCCGCTCGTTCACGATGCCCGAGGTCTTCAACCCCGCGGGCGGCTGGGCCGTGACGCTCGGCCTCTTCGGGCTCGCCGCGTTCTTCGGCCTCGCGTCGGACGTCACAGCGGCGCCGCGCTCGTTCCGCGAGGACATGGGCGGCACCTCGATCGCGGGCGCCTTGCTGCGCGCGGCCGTGCCCATCGATCTCGTGCGCGCCCAGTGGGCGCGGGGCCGCGGCTACCGCGCGTGGCTGCTCGTCGGCGCGCTGGTGCTCTCGATCTTCGTGGGCTTCGGCCTGGTGGCGGTCGTGCTCGACCTGCGCATGCGAGGGGCGGACGACGAGAGCGTACTGGCCGTCACGGGGGGCAGCATCCGCACGCTGCTCGTGGTCTCGGGCGTCGCCACGGTGCTGCTCGCGGTCGCGTCCGTTGTGATGCGCGCACGGCCGGCCGTCACCGAGACGCCCGCACGCATCCGCGCACGTCGCGTGATCGTGACGCTCTTCGCGCTCTGGCTCGGCGTGCTCGTGGGCTCCGCGATTTTCGGCGGCATCGGCGCCAACTCGCTCGCCGTCCGCGTGGGCGAGGCGCTGCTCGCGGTGCCCTTCGTGGTGGTGATCCTCATCGGCCTCGGTCGCATCGCGTACCACCTGATGACGTCGCTCCGCGCAGCCTCGCTCGTGCCGATGCTCGCGTGCGCGGTGCTGCTCGCCGTGTGGTTCGTCGTGCGCTTCCACCCGCAGGCCTCCGCGCACTTCTCGCCCCGCGAGGTCTACGACACGTACAACGCGCTCGCGGCGGCGGACGAGCCGCTGGGCGAGTACCAGGTGGGCGGTCGCGCGGCGGCCTACTACGCGCACGGCGAGGTGGAAGAGCTGCGTGGCGAGAGCGACGTCGCGACGTTCCTGGCCCGACCGACGCGCGTCTGGCTCGCGCTGCCCGCCGAGCAGCTCGCGCAGCTCGACCGTGCGTACCGTCAGCGGGCCAACCGTCACATCTTCGTGGCCGACGCTCGCAACGCGCGCGTGCTCCTCGCGACGAACCAGCCGATCGCAGGCCGTGCCGACGAGAACTACCTCGCGGGCTTCGTGCTCGACTCGCCGCCCCCGATGCAGCACCCGGTCAACGCGAGCTTCGATCGCCGCATCGATCTGCTCGGCTACGACCTCGAGCTCCCTGGGGGCGACAGCGTGGGACCCGGTCAGTCGTTCGCCGTCACCTGGTACTGGCACTGCGTGACGGGCGTGCCCGGCGGCTACCAGCCGTTCCTCCACATCGACGGCTACGGCCAGCGCCTCAACGGCGATCACGAGCCCGTGGGCGGCCGCTATCCGGTTCGCATGTGGAGCGAGGGCGACATCGTCGTCGATCGCCACGAGCTGCGGGTGCCCGCCAACTTCCCGCCCGGCGACTACACGTTCTTCATCGGCTTCTACTCGGGCGAGGCACGACTCGAGGTCGTGCAGGGACCCGAGGACGACGCCAACCGCGTGGCCGCAGGCCGCCTGCGCGTTCGGTGATCAGCGGCGCCGCAGGGCACGCGTGAGGCAGAGCGCGAGCGCGACGAGCAGCACGTCGATCGCGCCCGCGTCGTCGCGTCCCGCACGACAGCCTGCAGACAAGCGACCGCCCTCGAGCTCGGGCTCGTTGCGGGCGCGGAGCGACGTCGTGATGTGGCCGGTGGAGTCGCCCGTGGGATCGCCCGAGTCGTTCGCGGCGACGACGGTCGCGAACACGCGCAGCGAGGTGACGGGTGTGCTCGGTGCGGTCCACCGCAGCGCCGCGCGCGAGGCGCCACAGACATCGACCCGCGCGACAGTGCGCCCCTCGACGTCCACCGTGTGCGCGGCGGGCAGGGTGCCTCCGCGACACAGATCGGCGGCCGTCGTCTCGTCGAGCGGCAGCCCGTCGAGCACGCCAGCGCCTTCACCGCGCTCGTTCGCGATCTCGACGATCGCGCCCACGCTCCGCACGCCCTCGGGGAAGGCGATCGTGAGGTCGTAGGTGCGTCCGGCTTCCCAGCCGTCGGGCGGAATCCCGTCGAGCGTGAGCGAGAGCGGGGCGCCGCCGCGGTGACAGACGCTGCAGTCGTAGCCGTCGCGCGGCGCGCCGCTGAAGAGGCGTCCACCGCCGCCGCCTTCGATCGCAGGCGAGTCGAAGCCTGCGCCGTCGAGGTACGCGTGCGCGGGGGCCGGCGCGAGCGTGAGCAGCGCGAGCAGCACGAGGATCGCAGGCCTCATTCGGCGTCGCCTCCCGCCTCGATCGGCGCGTCGCGCGCGGAGGCGTCTCGCGCGCTCGCGTCCCCCGCATCACGTGCGCTCGCGTCGTCGGAGCCGGCGTCGTCTTCGTGTGCCCCTGCGTCTGCGCGCTGCACGCTCGCGCCAGCCCACAGCGCGATCGTCTGCCACGACACGTCCTCGCGCGATGCGTACACGTTGCGCCCGAGCGCATCGAGCCCGACGTGCGAGCTCCCACCCGCGCTCGCCTCGAGCGGCTTGCGCAAGAGGAGCGACTGCAGCGGATCGGGCACGGCGGCGAGCATCGAGCGCGCGCGATCGAAGGTCGCGTCGATCTCGTCGTCGGTCGCGGCGTCGTACGGCAGCGTCGCTGGATCGAGCCGCGTGCGCCCCGGGCCGTGCACGCGGAAGAAGCGATCGGTGTCGCCGTGACACGCGGGGAAGCCGCAGTCGCGGAGGAGGATCGGAAAGACCTCGGCCTCGAAGCGCGCGCGATCGACCTCGGGCGGCTGCGCGAGGCGCTCGGGATCCGCGCAGCCCGCGATCGCCGCGAGGAGCACGGGCAGCGTCAGTTGCAGCCGCATCCACCGCCGCCACCGCCGAGGCCGCCCATCGCGCCTTCACGCACCTCGGTGGCGTGACCTTCCGCCTGAATCAGCTCGGGGCTCGAGCCCAGGGCCATGTCGGGACGCGACAGCCGCTCGCGCTCGAAGGGGAGGATGGTCGCGCAGCCTCCGATCGAGAGGAGGACGATCGACGACACGACGGCGGCGAGCGCGCGCATGCCGCGAGGATACACGCCGCACGAGGCCGTGACGTGGGCGGCGTCGTGCCGCATCCTCCGCCGCCATGAGCCTCACGCGCGTCGCGATCCTCGGTGCCACCGGCTACACGGGCGCCGAGCTGCTTCGACTCCTCCTCCAGCACCCGCACGTGCGCGTCACGGAGATCGTCGGTCAGAGCAAGGCCGGACAGAAGATCGGCGCGGTGCTGCCGGGGCTCGCAGGGATCGTCAGCGGTGACGTCGCGACCTACGACGCCGCGCGTATCGCGAAGAGCGCGGACGTCGCGTTCGCGTGCCTGCCGCACGGCGCGAGCGGAAAGATCGTGGCGGAGCTCCACGGGCTCGGGATGCCCGTGCTCGATCTGAGCGCGGACTTTCGTCTGCGGGATCCGAAGGTGCACGCGGAGTGGTACGGCCACGACGATGCGCCCGAGCTCCGCGCGAAGGCCGCGTACGGCCTGCCCGAGCTGTTCCGCGACGCGATCCGATCGAGCGCGCTCGTCGCCGTGCCCGGCTGCTTCCCCACGGCCTCGACGCTGCCCCTCGCGCCGCTCTTCGAGGCTGGCGTGATCGAGGACGCCCCCCTCGTGATCGACGCCAAGAGCGGCGTCTCCGGCGCGGGCCGCGTGCCCGGCGAGCGCACGCACTTCGCGGAGACGACCGAGGGCTTCCGCGCCTACAAGACCGGCGGATCGCACCGCCACACGCCCGAGATCGAGCAGACGCTCGCGCGCGTGTCGGGGCGCGAGGTGCGCGTGAGCTTCGTCCCGCACCTCGTGCCGATGACGCGCGGGATCCTCGCGTCGGCCTACGTGCGGCCGAAGGCGGGCATCGACGCGGCGCGGGCCACGGAGCTCGCGCGCGCGAAGTACGAAGGCTCGCCGAGCGTGCACGTGCTCGAGCCGGGCGCGTGCCCCGACACGCTGTGGGTGCGCGGCTCGAACCGCGCGCACGTGAGCTACACGCTCGATCCGCGGACGGGCTGGCTCTTGTGTCAGGGCGCGATCGACAACCTCGTGAAGGGCGCCTCGGGCCAGGCCGTGCAGTGCTTCAACCTCCTTCGCGGCTACGACGAGGGCACGGGCCTCGGTGGCGCGGCCATGTGGCCGTAGAGCCTGAGGCGCCAGCGCGTCGCGAGAGGTTCGCCGCGCACCGCCCGTGTGAGCGAGGCCGCGCCTTGCGTTCGCGCGAACGATGGCCAGGGTGTCGCCCGTTTCGGGAGAGGAGCGAGGCGTGAGCTACAAGGACTACTACGAGCTGCTGGACGTTCCGCGGAGCGCGTCGAAGGACGACCTCCAGACCGCGTTCCGCAAGCTCGCGCGCAAGTACCACCCCGACGTGAACAAGGAAGCGGGGGCCGAGGACCGCTTCAAGGAGATCAACCAGGCCTACGAGGTCCTCAAGGACGACGACAAGCGTCGCCTCTACGACAAGTACGGTCCCTCCTGGAAGGCGATCTCCGAGGGCCGTCAGCCGCCTCAGGGCAGCGTCGACGACGTGCGCTTCGACTTCGGCGGGCAGGGCTTCGAGGGCGCGGACGTGAGCTCGATCTTCGAGCAGTTCTTCGCGCAGCAGCAGGGCGCGGGCGGCTTCGGCGGCTTCGGAGGCGGGGGCCAGCAGGGCTTCGGAGGCTTCGGCGGGCGGCAGCGACGAGGACCGTCGCGCGGAGGAGACATCGAGGCCACGCTCGAGCTCGGCATCGCGGAGGCATTCAAGGGTGGACCGCGCGAGCTCGGTCTGCGCGACGCCTCGGGCGGCGTCACCAAGCTCACGGTGAAGGTCCCCGCGGCCGTGCGGCACGGTCAGAAGATCCGCCTCAAGGAGAAGGGCCAGCCCGGTCCGATGGGAGGGCCGAGCGGCGATCTGTTGCTCGAGGTGAAGCTCCACCCCGACGATCGCTTCCGCCTCGAGGGCGAGGATCTCCACACGACGGTCAGCGTGGCACCGTGGGAGGCCGCGCTCGGTGGCACGGTGGACGTGCCGACGCTGGAGACCGACGTGCGCCTCAAGATCCCTGCGGGCAGCTCGTCGGGTCGCCAGATCCGCCTCCGCGGCAAGGGCTATCCGCGCGCGGATGGCGAGCGCGGCGATCTCTTCGCCACGGTGCAGATCAAGGTTCCGAGCGAGCTGTCGGATCGCGAGAAGGAGCTCTTCGAGGAGCTCGCGAAGGTCTCCACCTTCAAGGCGCGCTGAGCCGGGTCATACTCGCCCCTATGCGTCGGCTGCTCGTGATCGTCTCGATCGTCCTCGTCGCCTGCGGCGGACCGACGACCGAGCCCGCACGCACCGAGCCCGTCCGAGTGGAAGCGCCGCCCAGCGAGGCCACGGACGAAGCGCCCGATCACACCGCGCCGCGCCGAGTCGAGGCCGATCCGAGCAGCGGCGCTGCGTCCACACGCGAGGTGCCGCGACGCGATCGACCGAGCGTCGCGCCCCCGCCCGTCGAGCCCCCGACGAGCTTCTGATCAGCCGGTGAGGCCGTAGCGGACGAGGCGCTTGGCGCGCTCGTTCACGACCGAGGTGTGCGTGTCGTCGAGCTCGGCGAGGCCGGCGTCGCTCGTGAGCTCCAGCAGCGCGTGGATGCGTGTGCGAGCGCTCGGTCCGACGATCGAGGTGTGCTCGGCGTCGTGGGCGCTGTTCGTGTCGCCGTCGTGCGCGCGGGTGGACCGGAGGTGACGCGCGTCGTTGTAGGAGCGCAGCGCGCGGATCGCGCCGCCCTCGACGCGCAGCGTGGTGATCGACGTGTTCCCCGCGCCCTCGAGCGGGCGCTTGCGGCCGCGCAGGCCGAGCAGGCGCATGAGCACCGATCGGATGCAGCCGCCGTGGGTGACGACGAGGATGCGCGTTGCGCTCGCGTGATCGGCGAGCACCTCGCCGAGCGCGACGTGCACACGATCCTCGAAGCGGGACAGCGACTCGCCGTGGCCGCCGATCGCGAGATCCTCGCCCGTCTGGAGCGCGCGCAGCTCGTCGGGAAAACGCGTGAGCACCTCCGCGTGCGGTAGGCCGCACCACGCGCCGAGATCCATCTCACGCAGGCCCCGGTGTGTCGTGAGCGCTTCGTTCTTCGCACGCGCGGCGACGATGGCCTCGGCGGTCTCGCGCGCGCGAGAGAGATCGGAGCAGACGATCGCATCGAAGCCCGCGTCACGAAGACGCTCGCCGACGCGCGTGGCCTCCTCGCGGCCCTTCGCGGACAGCGGCACGTCCGTCTGACCCTGCCAGCGGTCCTCGGCGTTCCAGATCGACTCGGCGTGACGCACCAGCACCAGCTCCATCGCGCTCATGGCGGGGAGGGTAGCGGCGGCGGACGGGTGCGTGCAGTCTCGCGTGCATGCGAGGACAGGCACTGCTCGTGATGACGCTCCTCGGCGGCTGCTGTCTCAGCGGCTCGAGCGAAGCGACGCCTCCGCCCGGGGTGCCGTCGCCCCACCCGCAGCCCGCGCCGATCGCAGCGCCCACGCCCACGGGATGTCCGTCGATCGCCGATGCGATCGTGGGCACCTGGCAGCGACAGGGCTTCGTCGAGGAGTACCGCGCGGGCGGCGTGTACGTGCTGAACGGGCGCGAGGGAACCGTGCGCTGGCTCGCCGATGGACGCGCGTTCCTCGACGTGCCGCCGGACTTCCACGAGGAGTACACGCTCGCGCTCGCGGACGAGGGCGTCCTGCTGGCCGCGGGGTCGAACCGCTACGGCACGATCTACACCCGCACGAGCCCGAGCCCCGGCTACCCCACGGCGTGCTGGGACGTGCACCAGAGCATCGTCGGCCGGTGGATGGGCGGACAGTTCGAAGAGACGTACGGCGCCGACGGCAGCTACCGCGTGAACGACCTCACAGGCACCTACAGCGTGGGTGGCAATGGGCTGCTCCACATCGAGACGCAGTCGGGCCCGGGCGAGTACTACTTCGCGCTCACCTCCCCGCGGACGGCGGTCGCGATGATGCGCCGAGAGGGCGCCCCGCTCACGAGCTACACGCGGACGCTCTGATCGCGCGGCGGGGCACAATTCGTTGCCCACGCGCTGCGGCGATGTTCGTACTCTCGGACGGTGACGTCGCTCTCGCTCCAGCGCCTCGAGAAGAAGCTCGGTGGCGCCCCCATCCTCCGCGGGATCGACCTCGACGTCGCGAGCGGTGAGCTCGTGGTGCTGGTGGGACCTTCGGGCTGCGGCAAGAGCACGCTGCTGCGCACCGTGGCGGGCCTCGAGCTGCCGGATGCCGGTACGATCCGCATCGGCGATCGCGACGTCACGCTGCTCCCGCCGCGCGATCGCGACGTGGGCATGGTCTTCCAGAGCTACGCGCTCTATCCACACCTCACGGTGCGCGAGAACCTCGCGTTCGGGCTCACGCTGCGCCGCACCGAAGCGGCCACGGTGAAGGCGCGCGTCGAGGAGGTGTCCTCGATGCTCGGCCTCGAGAAGCTCCTCGATCGCTACCCGCGCGACATGTCGGGCGGGCAACGTCAGCGCGTCGCGATGGGGCGCGCGATCGCGCGGCGACCGAGCTTGTTCCTCTTCGACGAGCCGCTCTCGAACCTCGACGCCGCGTTGCGCGCGGAGGTGCGCGTCGAGATCAAGCGCCTCCACGCGCGCCTGGCCGCGACGATGCTCTACGTCACCCACGATCAGGTGGAGGCGATGACGCTCGCGGATCGTCTCGTCGTCTTGCGCGCGGGTGTCGTCGAGCAGGTGGGCGCGCCGCTCGACATCTACGCCGAGCCCGCGAGCCGCTTCGTGGCGGGCTTCCTCGGCAGCCCCGCGATGAACTTCCTCGCGGTGCGACGCGAGCGCGATCGACTGCTCGCGCCCGGCGTGTCGCTCGCGATCCCGAGCACGCTCGAGACGCCGAAGGAGCTGGTGCTCGGCGTGCGTCCTCACGACGTGCGACCGACGAGCGAGGCGAGTGCGCTCTCGTTCGAGGTCGACGTCGTCGAGGCGATGGGCTTCGAGGCGTTCGCGTACGGGCAGATCAAGGACGCGACCCACGCCTCGCCGGGCACGTTCATCGCGCGCCTGGACGAAGACGCGCTGCGAACGGCGCGGCACGGCGCGAGGCTCGCGCTCGCCGTCGATCGGGCGCACTTGTTCGACGCGGCGACGGAGAAGGCCATCGGTCGTCTCGGCTTCGACGGCGAGCGCCAGCCCTCGATCGAGGCGACGCCGTGAGCCTGCGTGCGCGAGCGATCCTGCTCGTGGTGCTCTCGTCGGTGTGCCTCGCGCTGGCCTCGACATGGACGACGAGCCTCGGCGCCGCGCAGGACGGTCGTGTGTCGATCTTCCTCTGGCACGCGTACGGCGAGAGCGAGGCGCGCGGCCTCGAGGCAGCCGTCGATGCCTTCGAGGCGAACGAGGCGCGCGCGGGACGCGACGTGCACGTCGAGGTGACGGCGATCCCGTTCGGCGCCTACGCGTCCAAGCTCCAGGCCGCGATCCCCGTGGGCAACGGGCCCGATGTGTTCGTCGACGCGCACGATCGCGTCGCGAGCTACGTCGAGGAGCACCTCGTGCGCGGCTATGGTCCGCTCGAGCCCGAGCAGGCCGCGGACTTCGAGCCGACGCAGCTCGAGTCGCTCGTCTACGGCAGCGATCTCTGGGGCGTGCCGCTCTCGGCCAAGGGCCTCGTCCTCTACGTGAACCTGGATCTCGCAGCGGCTCGTTCGCTCGAGACGCTCGAGGACTTCGAGGCGCTGCGCGACGAGCTGCCTGAGGGATCGTTCCCGATCGCGTGGGAGCTCGACTCCACCTATGCGAGCGCGGCCATGTTCCACGCCTACGGCGCGCAGCACATCGACGCGCACGGCGGCTTCGCGCTCGACGATGCCGCGTCGGCGGCGGCGCTCGCGCGGATGCGGGTACTGGTCTCGGACGAGACCGTTCCGTCCGAGAGCTCGGGCGACCTCGTGCGGAACCTGTTTCGCAGCGGCCGTGCGGTCGCCGCTGTCAGCGGTCCCTGGCTCGCGCCCGACCTGCCGCCCGAGCTCCGCTACGAGGTACGACCGCTTCCACGTCTGCGGCGCGACGACGGGACGGAGGCCGCGCTGCAGCCGTTCGCGACCATCGAGTCGGTGTTCCTCGCGTCGCACGACAGCGAAGCCGGCGAGGGCACGAGCGAGGACCGGCACCGCATGGCGCGCGAGCTCGCGCTGTTCCTCGCAGGCCCCGAAGGATCACGGATCCGTGCGATCGAGGGCGGCCACGTCGTGTGCTCACGCAGCGCGTGGGCAGATCCGGCGCTCGCCGATCGCACCACGCTGCGCGCGTTCCGTGATGCGGCGGCGGCCGCGTGGCCGATGCCGACGCACCCCCACATGAGCCGCGTGTTCGGCCCGGTGGATCGTGCGATCCGCAAGGTGCTGCGGGGCGAGATGGAGCCCGCGGCCGCGCTCGCCGAGGCCTCGCACCGCTTCGCCGACGAGACGCGCCCTCCGCCCGATCGACGCGATCCGATGTGGGGCATCGTCGTGCTCTCGAGCGTGCTCGTGATCGCGATGCTCTCGCTCGTGCGGCAGCTCTCGAGGCCCGAGGTGCGCGAGGGCCTCGTGCGCTCGATGCCCGCCTACGCGTGGGTCACGCACGCGCTGCTCGCGGTGATCGTGCTGGTGGTGTTCCCGCTCGCGGTGGGCGCAGGGACGTCGTTCTTCGCGGGGCAGGGCAGCGATCTCCACTACGTGGGCGTCGCGAACTACGTCGACATCCTCACCGCGCGCGGCGGGGATCTCTTCGCGACCGGATCGTTCTGGGTGGTGCTCGCGGTCACGGTGCTGTGGACGGTGGTCAACGTCGCCTCGCACGTGGGCATCGGCATCGCGCTCGCGCTCGCGCTCTCGCGCCCCGTCCTCAAGCTCAAGACCGCCTACCGTGTGCTCTTGATCCTCCCGTGGGCCGTGCCGAGCTACGTCACCGCGCTCGCGTGGCGCGGCATGTTCCATCGGCAGCTGGGCGCGGTGAACGCGATCCTCGACGTCTTCGGCGTGGAGCCCATCAGCTGGTTCGCGCACTTCGCGACGGCGTTCGCGGCCAATGTCGCGACCAACGTGTGGCTCGGCTTCCCGTTCATGATGGTCGTGACGCTCGGCGCGCTCACCTCGATCCCGAAGGATCTCTACGAGGCCGCAGAGGTCGATGGCGCGAGCCCGTGGGAGCAGTTCCGCCTCATCACGCTGCCGATGCTCGGGCCTGCGCTCCTTCCCGCCGTCGCGATGGGCGCCGTGTGGACGTTCAACATGTTCAACGTCGTCTTCCTCGTGAGCGCCGGTGAGCCCGACGGCTCGACCGAGATCCTCGTGAGCGAGGCCTACCGCTGGGCGTTCACGCGCGGCCACCAGACCGGCTACGCCGCCGCGTACGCGGTGCTCATCTTCGGCATCTTGCTCGTGACCACGCGCTACCTGCCGGGCGCGACCGGCGGCGCGCCGCGGCGAGGCAAGGCCGCATGAGCGCGCGCGAAGACACCGCACGTCAGCCTCGCGGATCGGCGATCCGCGGCGCGCTCGTGCACGCCTTCTTGATCGCCGCCGTCGTGTTCGCCGTGTACCCGATCCTGTGGGTGATCGCGCTCGCGTTCTCCGAGAGCGTGGTGCCCGAGGCGCGCGCGCTCCCCTTGCCCACCAACGTCTCGCTCGATCACTTCGTGGCGGTGATCGGGCGGACCGACGGCGAGGGCCGCTGGATGTTCGCGCGCCAGCTCTGGAGCTCGGCGTTCGTGTCGATCATGACCTCCGTGGTCGCGATCGCGATCGCCACGCCGGCGGCCTATGCGCTTTCTCGGTTCGAGTTCGTGGGCAAGGACGCGTCGGTGAAGAGCCTGCTCGCGACGCAGATGTTCCCGGGCGTCGCGGCCTCGGTGCCGCTCTATCTCCTCCTCGACGCGATCGGCTTGCTCGACACGCTGAGCGGCCTCGTTCTCGTATACGCGACGAGCGCGGTGCCGTTCGCGCTCTTCCAGCTGCGCGGCGCGTTCGACGCGATCCCCAAGGAGCTCGAGGAGGCCGCGATGGTCGATGGTGCGACGCGCTTCGGTGCGTTCGTGCGTGTGGCCCTGCCCGCGGCGCGCCCCGCGCTGGCGATCACTGCGCTCTTCGCGTTCATGTCGGCGTGGAACGAGTTCGCGCTCGCGGCCACGTTCCTCACGCGCGAGGAGCACTACACGCTGCCCATCCTCTTGCAGAGCTACGCGACCGAGCACGACGCCAACCTCGGTCACTTCGCCGCGGGCGCGATCCTCGTGTCGGTGCCGGTGATGGCGCTCTTCTACGTTCTCCAGCGACAGCTCATCCACGGCCTCACCTCGGGCGGGGTGAAGGGATGAGCGGTGCGAGCGGCCAGGAGCTCACGCCCGGCACGCTCGTGGACGGCCGCTACCGCGTGACCGCGACGATCGCGCGCGGCGGGATGGGCGCTGTCTACGACGCGCTCGACATGCGCCTCGAGCGCGCCGTGGCGCTCAAGCTGCTCCGGCCCGAGCTCGCCGCGGAGCAGGAGGCGCGCAAGCGCTTCGAGCGCGAGGCCTTGATGGCCGCGCGCCTCGGACACCCGAACATCGCGCAGGTGCTCGACTTCGGGCGGCTGGGCGACGGGACCTCGTTCATGGTGATGGAGCGCGTGCCCGGAGAGACGCTCGCGCGACTGCTCGAGCGGGAGCGACGCGTGGTGCCGCTGCGCGCGGCCGACATCGTGCGGCAGGGCCTCGAGGGGCTCGAGGCGGCGCACGCGGCGGGCATCGTCCATCGCGACATCAAGCCCGGCAACGTGATGACGCTGCGCGAGGCAGGCGGCCGCGACGTGGTGAAGGTGCTCGACTTCGGCGTCGCGCGCTTGATGGAGACGCAGGCGTACACACGCCTCACCAGCACGGGCGTGATCGTCGGCACGCCCGCGTACATGGCGCCCGAGCAGGCGCGCGGCGATGCTGTCGATGCGCGCACCGACGTCCACGCGATGGGCGTCCTCCTCTACTGTCTCGTCGCGGGTCGCAAGCCGTTCGACGGCGACGTCGTCTCGATCCTCGAGGGCGTGCTCCACCGCGCGCCGCCGCCGCTCGGCGACCTCGCGCCCGCATCTCCGCCAGGGCTCGTCGCGATCGTGGAGCGCGCCCTGCGCAAGGATCCACTGCAGCGCTTCGCGAGCGCAGCCGACATGGCGCGGGCGCTGGCGGGCCTGTCCGTGGAGCGCCCCGCGTCGGTGCAGCGCACTTCGCTCATGCCGGCGTGGGAGTCACCGGCCGTCACGGTCAACGC
>JAFLCL010000093.1 GCA_017303575.1 Deltaproteobacteria bacterium | reverse complement strand
CCATCGGCCCCGGCCTCTTCCGCGTGAGCGAGGCGGTGATCCGACCCGGCATCTACACGCTCGATGGCGTGACCGCGCCGAGCGAGCTCACGATCAGCCTGCGCGCGCCGCGGCCTGCGCCCGCCACCGCACCGGCGGTGCGCGCTGCGCGCCGTGTCGCATCGACCCAGATGGGGAGCGGACAGACGCAGAGCGAGATCCTCGTCGATCTCTCGTTCCCCGTTCCTGCCGGCTCGATCGTCGCGCGCGCGCAGTGGAACGGCAGCGCCGACATCTCGGCGTGGACGGCGGTCGCCGCAGGGCAGAACAACTTCGCGATCCCCTACATCCCGCGCTGTCCTCCGCCCGGCTGGGTCGCGCCGCCCGACGGCCCGCTGACGATGGTGCTGACCTTCGTCGATCTGCTCGGCCAGCTCTCGCCCGTCTCGGCGTCGATCAACGTGGAGTGAGCTCGGCTCCGAGCGCGGCCACGAGCTTCGCGACGTCGTCGTCGTTCACGTAGAGCGGGCACGAGACGCGCACGAGTCGCTTCTCGTGCGTCGGCCAGCCGAACACGGGGACCTGGATGCCGTGCGTGTCGTAGAGCCGATCACCGAGGGGATCGACGTCCCACGAGCTCGTGGGCGCAGGCGCGTCGCCCTCGGGGACCGGCACGCTGACGAACGAGCCGATCATCGACTCGGGCGCGGGCGGATCGATCGCGAGCGCCGTGCACAAGGTTCGCTGCGCGCGCAGCGCCGTCGATCGGTTGGCCGCCATGATCTCGGGCCAGCCTCCGCCTCGCATCGCGCCCACCTCGCGGATCGCGAGCGGCGCACAGAGCCACGCGCTCGGGTCGCTGGTGCCCGTCCAGTCGAACTCCTCCCACAGCTTGGGCCTCGCGCGTGCGCTCTTCATGCCGTGGCTCGTGACGGCAGGATGGATCTCGTGCGCGCGATCCGATCGCACGTGGAGGATCGCCGCGCCCTTCGGTGCGCAGCACCACTTGTGCAGGTTGCCCGTGTAGTAGCTGGCCCCGAGCGCATCGAGCGCGAGCGGCACCATGCCCGGACCGTGCGCGCCGTCGACGAGCACGCGCACGCCGCGCGACTCGAGGCTCGACACGATCGCCGCGATCGGGAACACGAGCGCCGTCGGGCTCGTCACGTGATCGATCAGCGCGAGCTTCGTGCGCGGCGTGACCGCGTCCTCGATCGCGCGCGTGACCTCCGACGGATCAGCGAGCGGGAAGGGCACCTTGGCGACCACGACGCGCAGCCCTTCACGTGCAGCCAGCCGCTCGAGCGCGTTCCTGCAGGCGCCGTAGGCGTGATCGGTGGTGAGGATCTCGTCGCCTCGCTCGAAGCGCAGTGAGGCGAGCACCGATGCGACGCCCTCGGTCGCGTTCCTCACGAACACGAGGTTCTCGGGCGCGCTGCCCACGAAGCGCGCGATCTCTTCGCGCGCGGCGTCGATCCGACGCGAGGCCTCGCGCACGAAGAAGCGCACGGGCTCGCGCTCGAGCTCGCGCTGCAGCTCTTGCTGCGCCTCGAGCACCACCTGCGGACACGCGCCGAAGGAGCCGTGGTTGAGGAACGTGACGTTCGGATCGAGGAGAAAGCGTGCGTGATCGGCCGTCGGCATCGGCCCCGGAGCGTAAGGGCAATCGCGCCACGATTTCGTCTCGATCGCGCGTCGCGCCTTGACGCGGAGGGCGCGGCGCTTCTTGGTAGGGCTCTTCGGAGGCTTCATGCGCTCGTCGTTCCGTCTTTCGCTCGTTGGGTCGTTCCTCGCGTGCGCCGCGCTCACCATCGGCTGCGGTCCCACGCCACCGCGTGTCGATGCGGGCGCCGAGATCGATGCGTTCGTCCCACCCGGCGTCGACACGGGCGTGCCCGTCGATGCGTTCCGTCCCGACCGACCCGACAGCGGCGTGCCGAGCATGGGCCCGACCATCACCGTCTGCCCGGGCGACGCGCTGCCCTCGCTGCCGAGCTCGGCCTGCGAGGCCACCGCAGGCGACGGCAACCTCCTCATCACCGCCGACGTGCTCACGCCGGGCGAGGTCTTCCGCGGCGGTCAGGTGCTCGTCGACACGACGGGCTCCATCGCCTGCGTGGGCTGCGACTGCTCCACGGCTGCAGGCGCTTCGGGCGCGACGCGCGTGAGCTGCCCCGATGGCGTGCTGAGCCCCGGCCTCATCAACGGCCACGAGCACCTCACGTTCCAGGGCACTCCCTACACGCGCACCGACGAGCGCTACGAGCACCGACACGACTGGCGCACGGGCATGCGCCGCAGTCACGTCCGCATCCGCTCGAACATGACGGAGGGCGAGGCCGAGACGGAGCTCGCCGAGCTCCGCATGGTGATGGGCGGCGCGACGAGCGTGAACGGATCGGGTGGACGCACTGGCTTCGTGCGCAACGTCGATCGTCGCTCCATGCACGAGGCCGGCATCTCGCAGCCCGAGGTCGCCTACCAGACGTTCCCGCTCGACGACTCCGACGGAACGCTGATGGCCACCGGCTGCTCGTACGGCACCCGCCGCGACACCGCGAGCACCGCGACGGGCTCTGACAGCTACACGCCTCACGTCGCGGAGGCCATCGACGCCGAGGGGCGCAACGAGTTCTTGTGCAGCCGCGAGGGCGCCAACGATCTCATCCAGGATCAGACCGCGCTCATCCACGGCGTCGCGCTCCTGCCCATCGACATGCAGGAGATGGCGACCGACGGGACCATGCTCATCTGGTCGCCCCGCACGAACATCACGCTCTACGGCGACACCGCGCGCGTCACCGAGTACGACCGCATGGGCGTCCAGATCGCGCTCGGCACGGACTGGGTGAGCACCGGCTCGATGAACATGCTCCGCGAGCTCCAGTGCGCGGACGAGCTCAACAGCACCTACTTCGGCGCGCACTTCACCGACGAAGAGCTCTGGCTCATGGCCACGCGCAACGGCGCGATCGCGATGGCGATGGACGACGCGATCGGCACCATCGCGACGGGCCTCGTGGCGGATCTGGCGATCTTCGACGCTCGCACCAACGTCGATCACCGCGCCGTGATCGACGCGCAGGCTGCCGACGTGGTGCTCGTGCTCCGCTCGGGCACGCCGCTCTACGGCGATACCGTCCTCATGGACGTGCTCCCGAACGCGGGCGCGGGCTGCGACATGATCGACGTGTGCACGGTCTCGAAGCGCGCGTGCGTCATGCGCGAGGCGGGCTCGACCTACCAGCAGCTCCTCGACGGCGCGATGATGGGCCGCGCGGCGCAGCCTCCGTTCGTGTGCGGAGAGCCGCTCAACGAGCCGTCGTGTCGCCCCGAGCGCAACGGCGCCGCGGCGTCCGTGATGGGCTCGACGCGCTACACCGGCCTCGTGTCCGCGTCCGATCTGGACGGCGACGGCATCGAGGCGGGCGACAACTGCCCCAACATCTTCAACCCGATCCGTCCGCTCGACATGGGCGTGCAGGCGGACTCCGACATGGACGGCGAGGGCGACTCGTGCGACCCGTGCCCGCTCGACGCGGACACGACGGAATGCACGACGGTCGATCCGAACGATCGTGATCGCGATGGGCTCGTGGACGCGATGGACAACTGCCCGTCGGTCGCGAACTTCGATCAGGCCGATCGCGACATGGACGACAAGGGCGACGCGTGCGACGCGTGTCCCGACATCGCGAACCCCGGTGCGGCGACGTGCCCGGTCACCGTCTACAGCATCAAGCGCGGCACGATCCCGGATGGCGCGATGGCCATGGATCTGCGAGGCGTCGTCACAGCGATCACGCCCAACGGCTTCTTCCTCCAGGTCACGCCGAGCGATCCCGGCTACGACGGCGTCGACTACTCGGGCCTCTTCATCTTCACGTCCTCGATGCCCGCGGGTCGCACGCGCGGTGAGAGCGTGTCGGTGTCGGGCGAGGTCAACCTCTTCTCGGGCCAGTGGCAGGTGCAGATGGCCACCATCACCTCGATGGGGGCGGGCACGCTGCCAGCGCCGGTCGTGGTGACGGGCGCCGAAGTGGCCACCGGCGGCCCGCGTGCAGAAGCGCTCGAGGGTGTGGTGGTCCGCGTCGAGGGCGTGACCGTCACGAACGCGAACCCCGATGCCCCCATGGAGTTCGGGGAGCTCGCGGTCACCGGCGGCCTCCGCGTCGACGACTGGATGACCCCGATCGCCGCGTTCCGCACGGTGGGAACGACCTTCACGTCGATCACGGGGCCGCTCGCGTTCCGCTTCGCCAACACGAAGATCAATCCGCGCGACGCGGCCGACATCGTCAGCCCCTGAGCGCTGGCGCTCGACCGCTGCCCTGTCATCGAGGGCGCCGCTGAGCGTTGGCCCGGTCGGTTGCGGGTGATAGAGTCGCGCCGTCTCGCGGGCGGACCACCACTCACCCTTTGGCGTCACGGCTCGTGACGCGCGTGTGCTCGCCCGCCGATGTCCCTCGACGCGAAACAGCTCAAGGAATCACTCGTCCACGCCGGTCTCGAGGTCTACCGATCTCGGCCGACGGAGGTCCATGTGGCAGAGCGCGTGCGCTCGCACATCATGGACTCCGGCGTGCGCGTCTTCCTCGCCCAGGGCGACGCGCTCGAGGTGCGCTTCGCCGCGCGCACGCAGCGCTCGGACTACCCCGACGTCGCCGACGCCGAGCTCTTCTCGCGCGTGCGCACGACCGTCGGCTCGAGCGCGATCCAGCGAGGCTTCACCGAGGTCGCGTCGGGCACCGTCGAGGTGAAGGACCCGATGGATCCCGCGATCACGCTCGATGTCTGGCACGAGGTCACCTACGTGAAGGCCGTCGGCGACGTGGGCGCAGCGATCGACGAGGTGCGCTGGGCCCTCGGTGTCGACCGCTACGTGATGCCCTAGTTTGCCCAGCGAGGGAGCTCCGCCCCCTCGCGCACCCCGTCGCTCGATCGTCGAAGACTCCTCCTCGCTCCCGCTCCAGGGGTTGCTTCGCAACCCCGCCGCGAGGCGCCCCGGCGGTCACTCGATCGTGACGATCGTCTTCACCGAATTCGCGATGAAGCAGCCACGGTGCGCTTGCTCGTGGAGCGACGCGAGCGTCGCGGCATCGGGCCCGTTCGCGCCGAACGTGATGCGCGGTCGCAGCGTGCAGCGCGTGACCTGCATCGGACCCTCGCTCGGTCGCTCGAGGTGGCCGACCGCTTCGTCTTCGTAGCGCTCGACGACGATGCCCTTGCGCGCAGCGATCGCGAGGAACGTGAGCATGTGGCAGCTCGAGAGCGCGGCCACGAGGAGCTCCTCGGGGTTCGTGAGGCTCGGGTTGCCGCGGTACGCGGGCGCCGCCGAGATCGGGAGCACGAGGCCGGTCTCCATCGAGACGCGGTGATCGCGCGAGTAGTGCTCGTAGTCGAAGGGTTCCTCGGCGTTGCGGTTCCACTCGAGGCGGGTGCGGTGCTCGCTCATGTCGCGAGCATGCGGAAAAAGTCGGTCACGTGGGAGTGGATCGTGGGTTGTACGATGCGAGCCCGATGGCCGAGCCGGTCACAGTCGACGACGATGCCCGCGAGGACGAGCTCGCGCTGGTGCGCGCGCTGCGCGGCCGCGAGCGTGGCGCGTTCGATCGCCTCTATGCGCTCCATCAGGAGCGGATCTGGGCGTTCCTCCTGCGGCTCACCGGCCGTCGTGACGAGGCGTCCGACTTGTTCCAGGAGACGTGGCTCGCCGCGTCACGGCATGCGGACGGCCTGGAAGAGAACAGTCGCCTCTTGCCGTGGCTCTACACGATCGCGCGCAACAAGCACCGCAACGCGCGGCGCTTCTTGCTGTTCGATCTCCGCAAGCGCGAGCTGTCGGCGATGGAGCCCGAGCCGGAGCGCATGGACGTCGAGGACGAGATCGAGGCGCGCGAGCGTGCGGCCACGCTTCAGCGCGCGTTCTACGAGCTGCCGGACGCGTCGCGCGAGGTGCTGCTCCTCGTGACGATCGACGGGATGACCAGCGCGGACGCGAGCGTGGTGCTCGGCCTGAAGGAAGACGCTGTGCGCAAGCGCCTGTCGCGCGCACGGGCCGAGCTCACCGACGCGATGGCGCGCATGGAACGCAAGCGAGCGCCCGCAGGCGCGGTTCGGAGGACGTGATGACCGAAGAGCGATCCGAGCGCGACGCCGCGGACGGCGTGGGCCCGCGCGAGCTCGAGCGTGCGCTGCCCGTCGAGCCGATCGACGCCTCGCTCCGCATGCGTGTGCAGCGCGCCGCGCGCGCGAGCTTCGAGCGTCGTGAGGAGCGCTCCGTGTTCTTCTGGCAGGACGCGCTGGTGCCCGGGACCTTGCTCGTCGCGGGGGTGTTCTACGCGGCAGGCGCCCTCCAGAAGCTCGTCGAGATCTTCGGGTAGCGATGCGCATCGGGATCGATCTCGGCGGCACGAAGATCGCAGGGCTCGTGCTCGACGACGAGGGTCGCGAGCGCGCGCGACGCCGCGTGCCCACCCCCAAGGACGACGCCGCGGCGATCGTGCAGGCCATCGCCGATCTCGCGCGATCGCTCGAGACGGAGGCGGGTGCCACGTGCTCGATCGGGATCGGCACGCCGGGCTCTCTCTCGCCCAAGACGGGCCTGCTCCGCGGCTCGAACACCACGTGCCTCAATGGGCTGCCGCTCGATCGCCTGATCGCCGACACGCTCGGACGCGACGTGCGCCTCGCGAACGACGCGAACTGCTTCGCGCTCTCCGAGGCCGTCGACGGCGCTGCGAGGGACGCGCGCGTGGTGTTCGGCGTGATCATCGGTACGGGCACGGGCGCGGGCGTGGTGATCGATCGCTGCGTGCACGCGGGCCGACACGGCATCGCGGGCGAGTGGGGCCACAACCCGCTCCCGTGGCCGCTCGCGGACGAGCTGCCAGGCCCTGAGTGCTACTGCGGCAAGCGCGGGTGCATCGAGACGTGGCTCTCGGGCCCCGGCTTCGCCCGTGATCACGCGCGACGCGGAGGAGCCGACATGGACGCCGTCGCGATCGCGGCGGCCGCGAGCGTGGGCGACCGGCGCGCGATGGAGAGCGTGTCTCGGTACACGGACCGCATGGCCCGCGCGCTCGCGAGCGTGATCGATGTGCTCGATCCCGACGCCATCGTGCTGGGCGGCGGCATGTCGAACCTCGACACGATCTACCCCCTCGTGCGCGCGCGCCTCGCGTCGTGGGTCTTCAGCGACTACGTCGACGTTCCCGTGCTGAAGGCCGTGCACGGCGACTCGAGCGGGGTGCGCGGCGCGGCGTGGCTGTGGCCCGCGGAGAGCGGACACGCCCGATAGTTTCGGCCAGCGCTGAACTGCCCGTCATCGAGGGCGCAACCGACCGAGCACCTGACCTCAGCAGGTCTGACTTCACTCGGGAGGATTCGGATGTCTCGGAACCGTTCTTGCGCGCTCGTCCTCGCTCCGTTCGTGTCGCTCGTGGCCGCGTGTCCGAGCCCCTCGGCCCCACCCACGAGCCAGTCGGCGCTCATCGGCTCGGAGGGCGGCTCGCTCGCGATCGCGTCGGGCACCGGCGTGGGCGCGACGGTCACCGTGCCGGCGAGCGCGGTGTCCGAGGACACGACGTTCACTGTCAGCGCCGCCGATGGAGCGACCGATCTGCCTGCGGGTGTGCACGCGGTCGGTCCCACGATCACGTTCGGGCCCGAGGGGCTGTCGTTCACCGTCGCGGTCGCCATCGAGGCGCCCGCGACCGAGGCGCCTGATCGTCTGCTGACGCGGCCGCACGGCATCGGCGCGTGGACGGTCGTCGAGGGCGCGGTGTGGGTCGAGAGCGCGCGCGTGATGATGGCGAACGTCACGCACTTCTCGGACTTCGTTCCCGTCGTCGACGACGCTGCGACGGAGGACGCGGGCACGCCCGACGCTGCGATGTGTGGCTCGGGCTTCGACACCGAAGGTCACTGCAACAACGGCGGCGACCGCGACTGCGATGGTCTCGTGGACTGCGACGACAGCGACTGCGCCGCGCGCGCGCACTGCATGCCGCAGACGTGCGACGTGCTGGCGGCGAGCGACTCGTGCGCCTCCGGTCAGCACTGCGCGCTCGACGGAACGACCGAGCACCCGTGGGTTCCCGTCGCGGGCTGCGTCGCGAGCGGCAGCGGAGCAGAGGGCGAGCCTTGTCTCGCACAGACCGACTGCGGAGCAGGCCTGAGCTGCACGCGCTTCTTCGCGACCGCCGATCCCCACGGCCGCATGTACTTCACCTCGACGCTCGACGAGACGCCGATGGAGAACCAGCAGCGGTGCATGCGCGTGTGCAACGAGCACGGCGACTGGGCCGAGACGGAGTGCGGCGCCGGCCAGTGGTGTCACCCCATCGTCCAGACGGACGCGATGGCCGGCACCACGATCGACGGCACGATGATCTTCAGCGGCTACGGCGCCTGCGCCGAGCCCCTCCCCGAAGGCACGCTGACTCCCTGATTCAGCTCACAGCGAAGGGACGACAGGAAGTCGGCGGGTGGGGGCGAGCGTGCGGGATTGCCCTCTTCGGAGGGCGATCTCGCGATCGCCGAAGACCTCGAGGTAGTCGGCGCGCAGGCCCGGGCAGATCGCGTCGTGTGCGCATCCTTCGCACGCGGCCACCTTCACCTGGGGCGTGAGCTTGCTCGCGACGAGCTCGAAGTCGTCGTCGGGAGAGAGCACGTGCACGCGGCCGCCGTGCTCGAGCGCGCGGCCCGGATCGTAGGCGTGCAGGTGATCGGCGCCGAGCACGCAGCGCGGGAGATGGAGCGAGCGGGCCTCGATGCCTCGTGCACGCGCGAGGGTCAGCGCCTCGTGCACCACGGGCTCCACCTCGTCGTACGACGGCAGCTGATCGACGTTGTCCCGGTTCGCGTCGGTCAACGAGACCATCCACAGATCCACGCGACGCACACCCCGATCGGCGAGCCACGCGAGGCACGCCACGAGCTCGGGGAGCGTGCGACGCGTGATCAACACGTCGACGATCGGATCGAGTCCTCGCGCGACCATCGCGTCGAGCGCTGTCACCATCGCCGCGTGACGCCCGGGCGTGCGCACGATCGCGTCGTAGTCCGCCTCGCGGTGCGCGTGGATCGAGAGGTGCCAGCGCGTCACGCCAGCCTCGATCGCGCGCTCGAGGTTCGCCGCGCTCGCGAAGACGAGGCCGTTGGTCTGGAGCTTGATCGACGTGAAGCCGAGCTCGCGGGCCTTGCGGACCAGCGGCAAGAGATCGGTGCGCAGCGTGGGCTCACCTCCCGTGAACGCGATTGCGTCGTAGCCGCGGGCGCGGTCGCGCTTCATCGCGTCGAGGACCTTCGTGGCCGAGAGAGAGCGCGCGCGCAGCGAGGCGGCGACTCCGTCGGCGCGGTCGACGTCCGCCATGATCGTGCAGAAGGAACAGGCGAGGTTGCAGTCGTAGAGCAGGATGACGTCGAGCAAGCCCGCCATCAGTCGCTCTCTCTCGCCTCGATCGGTAGCTCCGCGGCGGCGATCATCGTGTTCCCTCCGAGGCTCATGTGCGCTGGGACGAGCGCCTTCGCGGGCCGCACCAGGTCCTCGGGGCGCACCAGCCACGGCGGCTCGGCGGTGCTCTCGAGATCGTAGAAGCCGCCGCAGAAGGAGGCGCGCGGGCAGGGCTTGCAGACGTCCTTCTTGGTGCGGCGCGCGCCGAGGTAGTCGGCGAGGTTCACGCTCTCGTTGTTCACGAAGACCATGTGCCGACCGCGCTTGCCGAGGTCGCCCTGGAGGTGCGCCTCGTAGCTCGGCATGAAGCAGTGCGGCAGGTTGATGATCTGCACCTTCATGCGATCGCGCCACGCGTCGATCACGCGCATCGCGATGCCCGCCGCGTGCTCGGTGTCGGGCGCGATCCACTTGGTCGCGCGCCCGAACGGCGTGAGGAATTGGAGGTTGATCCAGCGGAGGCCGAGCGAGAACGCGAGCTCGGCGAGCTGGGGCAGCTCCTCCTGATTGCTCTTGGTGATCGTGACGTTCATGCCGAGCTCGACGTGCCGTGGCGCGAGACGAACGGCGTGGCGGATGCCGGCCGTGGTCTCGTCGAACGCCTCGGCCACACCCACCTGCCTCGCGTGCGAGCGCGCGTCGGCGCCGTGCACCGAGAAGAGGAGCGAGGTGATGCCCGAGGTCACGAGCGCGCGCGCGTAGTCCTCGTAGTGGAGGCGTCGTCCGTTGGTCGTCACGTTCACGCGCTCGTAGCCGATGCGCCGCGCGTGCTGGACGATCGAGACCAGCTCGGGGTGCAGGGTCGGCTCACCGCCGTCGAAGTCCACGAGGCGCACGCCGAGCGCGCGGTACTGATCGAGGAACTCGCGCTGTCGATCGAGGCTGCCGTGCACGGGCGTGCGGGTACCGACTGCGCAGAACGTGCAGTGGTTGTTGCAGCTGTAGGTGACGTTGACGATCACCTTCTCCGGCGCGCGCGACGCGCTCATACGCTCGTCGAACGCCGCGCGGAACGCGAGCAGGGTCTCGGCGCTCACGAGCGCACCGGGCTGGCTCGGGATCTTCTGGAAGCGCGGTCCCCAGTCGTCGACGACCGGCAGCGCACGGGGCGAGCCGTCTGCCTCGCGAGACAGGCGCGTGCCCGGGAGCGGCGTCGCGAACTGCACCGCGGGCTCGGCGCCGAACCGATCGAAGAGATCGATCGCGAACGCGAGCGTCTCGTTGATCTGCTCGGCCGATTCCCCGGGGAGGCCGACGATGTAGTGGACGAGCGTGGGAACGCCCGCTTCGCGAGCGATCCGAGCGACGCGCACGATGTCGGCGAGATCGAGATCCTTGCCGACGATCGTGTCGAGCACGTGCTGGCTGCCGCTCTCCGCCGAGACGCTGACAGTGGTCACGCGCCCGCGCATGCGACGGATCTGCGGCTCGTGCAGGTAGTCCGCGCGGAAGCCGTTGGGGACCTCGAAGCGGAGATCATGCGCCTCGATCACATCGAGCACGCCGTCGAAGTGCGACGCGTTCACGTTCACGAGCTCGTCGAGGATCGCGAGGCGCGTGGCGCCGAAGTCGTGGCGGTACGCGCGCACGAGCTCTGCGAGCTGCGCGCTCGAGCAGCGTCGCTGCGTCTTGCTCTCACCGGGCAGGAGGCCGGGGTTCGAGCTGCAGTGCGCGCAGCGAAAGGGACAGCCACGCGTCGTCACGAGCGGCAGCGTGCGGCCGTCGATCGCGAACTGCCATCGGCCGCGCCCGCTCTCGTCGATCACGTCGCGAAGGAAGCGATCGTGGGCGTCGAGGTCCACGAGATCCCACGCCGGCACGGGCAACGCCTCGAGCTTCGGGGGCGCGACGCCGCGGTGCACACCGCTCGGTCGCGACTCCGTCGCGAGCAACGCAGGCACGGTCACGTCGGCCTCGTACTTCACCCACGCGTCGGCCTCGGGATGGATGGCGAGGACGTGTTCGCTCTCGACGTAGTGCTGGCCGGACACGTACGCGTCGGCGATCACGATCGGGGCGTCGGACCGCATGGCGCGGATCGCTCGCAGCGACGCGGAGAAGAGATCGTCGCGCAGCGAGGCGTCCGCGCGCGCAGGCGGCCGCTGGAACGGCGTCGTCACGATCACGATCGCAGCGACATCGTGCACCAGGGGCTCGATGGCCTCGAGCCATGCGCCGAGCGGCGCGCCGAGGTGAAGACGATCGTCGCGGCGCACGTGGAGCGTGGCGCCCTTCATCGCGAACGCGTCGACGAAGCGGACCTCGTGACCGTGGCCTCGGAGCACCGCCGCGAGCTGCGCCGCGCCGAGGTCCGCGAAGTACGGGTAGTCCACGAAGTCGCGCGCGACCGACATCGGCGGGAACGAGACGAGGACACGCGAGCGGGGCACACGAACAGCGTAGCGCGGCGCTTCGCCGCCGTGCGTCTCACTCAGGGACCGAGAAACAATCGCTCTCGGTCGCAGGATTGGTTGGGGCGCCACGCGGCGGGGTCTGCGCAGCAGACCCTGGAGCGGGAGTGAGGAGGAGTCATCGACGATCGAACGACGGGGAGCTCGAGGGGCCAGAGGTCCCTCGACCCAGGCAAACTCAGCGCAACGCGGTGATGCGCACGTAGACCTGTCGTCGCGCGCCGGTGCTCGGCCACGAGGCCGTTCGAAGCGCTTCGCCGACGCAGCTGCGCTCGGCATCGGTGCCCTCGTCGCTCGTGGCGCGCGCTTCGGAGACACGCGCGTCGGCCTCGACGGTCACGCGGAACGAGACGACGGTGCGGTTCGCGTAGTGACGCGAGGCGGTGATGCAGCGCTCGATGCGCGGATCGAGCGACGAGGCCACGCTCGCCTGATCGTTGCCCGCGCTGGCGAGGTACTGGATGCGCAGGCGCGACGCGGGACGCTGCCCGGGGCTCGACGGAAGCGGCGCGATCGCCTCGCTCACGGTGGGCGGCTCGGGCTCGGGCTCCGCAGGTGCGACCGTCGTCGTCGCTGCGATCGGCGCCGCGGTCGATTCTGCAGTCGATTCTGCCGTCGAGGGCGGCGCCTCGAGGTGTGTCGGTGCTTCGACGCGAGCACGTCGGGTCGGACGCGACGTTGGCTCGAGGACGACGGCCTCGGGGGCGATGCCGTGGGGGATCGGATCGTTCGTCTCGGTGGTCGCGGCCGCGTGCGTGGTCGGTGTCGTCGTGGGTGGCGTCGCCGTCATCGCGGGCGGGCTCGCGGAGGCGCCGATCGCCGCCCACACGCCGACGGATCCGATCGCGGTGAGCATCGCGACACCGATCGCGAGCGGCAAGGTTGCGCTGCGTGCACCAGGGATCGAGGCCACTGCGCTCGGCAGCGATTCGCGACCGAGCGGCGCGTCGATCGTGCTCGCGTCGCGCGGATCGATCGGGCCCGGTCGGTACGCAGGCTCGCTGCCACCGGGCGTCGAGATCTGCGAGGGGCCCGACGCTCGTTGGGTCGCGGTCGGCGCTTTGGATCCCACGCGCGTGAGGACCTCGCGCAGCGCTCGTGCGACCTCGCCCGCGCTCCCAGGACGCTTGCTCGGCGCGCGCGCGAGCATGCGCGTGACGAGCGTGCTCACGGCTTCGGGCACGTCGCGCGCGAGCGTGTGGATCGGCTCGATGGCGTCGCTCCGCGCGGGCATCGCGCCGTCGGCGGTGACGACGCTGCTCGAGAACGGATGAAGCCCCGTGAGCGATTTGTAGAGCACGAGGCCCATCGCGTAGACGTCGACGCTCGGCCCGACACGCTCTCCCGCGAGCTGCTCGGGCGCCATGAACGCAGGTGTGCCCACCGCGACGCCGCTCGCGGTCCGGGCGTCGTCGGCGGGCGCGGTGAGCAAGCGTGCGACGCCCAGATCGATGAGGCGTGCGCGCTCACGCTCGCCCTCGCCCACGACCATCACGTTCGAGGGCTTCACGTCCCGGTGGACGATGCCGGCCGCATGCAGCGTGTCGAGCGCCTCGAGCAGATCGATCGCGAGACGCAGCGCGCGCGGCCAGTGGAGGGCGTTCTCTCGATGAAGGAGCGCATCGAGCGTCTGTCCCTCGATCAGCTCCATCACGAAGTACGCGGGGTCTCCGTCGAGCGCGAGGTCGTGCAGCGTGACGAGCGCAGGGTGCGTGACCGCCGCCGTGGCGAGCGCCTCGCGACGAAAGCGGGCTCGCGAGATCGGATCTCCGATCAGCTCGGGACGGATCACCTTGAGCGCCACGCGTCGTCCGAGCAGCTCGTCCCGCGCCTCGTACACCGAGCCCATGCCGCCCGTCGCGATCGCGTACATCACGCGGAAGCGCCCTCCGACGACCTGACCCACGAGTGAGCTCGACGAGCGATCCACGATGCCCTTCGATCGTGGCCGAGCGCGCAGCGCGCGTCCATCGACCCGACGTCGCTGTATCCTCGCGCCGTGCTCGTACCGAAGACCGGCTCGACCGACGCAGCGTCGCAAGAGAGCGCTACGGCATCGGGGCCGCAGACCTCTGTTCCGGAGGGTGATGGCGCCTCGGATCGGCCGCCCGCCGTGTCGCGCGACACCAGAAAGGGCCTGGGGGCGCTCGATGCGCTGCTCTCGGGCGCTGCCGCGGTCGAGCTCGAGAGGAACCGCCGATGGACGGCGATCGCGTACACGGCAGCAGCGGTCGGCGTTCCCTCGTACTGCCTCCTCGACCTCCTCTTCGATCGCGTCGACCCGCACTGGAGCCTCGAGACGACAGTGTCGATGCGGCTCGGGGTCGCGCTCGTCCTGGCCCTCGGCGCGATCCGCTGCCATCGCGCGACGACGAGCCGTCGCGAGCTCGAGCTGTGGATGACGCTCGCGCCGGTGTTGCTCACGGCCGGCAACGCGGCGCTGATGATGGTCACGGGCATGCTCGACAGTCCCTACGCGGGCGGGCTCCTGCTCGTCGCGTGCGGGTACGCGTTCGTTCCCCAGCACTATCGGCGCGCGGTCGGCACCGGCATCTTCGCGGCGCTCGTCTTCCCTGCTCTGTATGTGGCGCGAGCGTTCACGGCGGGACCCAGCTCGATGCTCGAGCCTTTCGCGCTCGTGCGGCTCGTCACCCTGTTCTCCATCCACGCGACCACGATCGCCATCCTCGTCCTGGCGGCGCACGTGCTCTGGGCCCTGCGGAAAGAGGTGTTCGAGTCGCGGTCGGTCGGTCGCTACAAGATCCGGCGGCGCATCGGTCGGGGCGGGATGGGCGAGGTCTGGGCGGCGTGGGACGAGACCTTGAAGCGCGAGGTCGCGCTCAAGGTCCTTCGTACGGATCGACAGGACGCGGTGGCCGTCGCGCGGTTCGAGATCGAGGTGCGCGCCACCACCGAGCTCAGCCACCCGAACACAGTGCGTGTCTTCGACTTCGGTGCGACCGAAGACGGCATCTCGTACTACGCGATGGAGCTGCTCGACGGCGAGCCGCTCTCCGCGCTGCTCCGTCGCGAGGGGAAGCTGGAGCCTGCGCGCTGCGTCTGGCTGGGAACGCAGGTCGCGCGCGCGCTCGCCGAGGCGCACGCGCGCGGCATCGTCCACCGCGACATGAAGCCGGAGAACGTCTTCGTCACACACGCGGGTGACGAGTCCGATCACGCGAAGGTGCTCGACTTCGGCATCGCGCGCTTCTCTGCTTCGACCGTGGGGCTGACCGAGGACGCGATCGTCGGCACGCCGCAGTACCTCGCCCCCGAGCTCCTTCTCGGTGAGAAGGCGAGCCCAGCGGCGGACGTGTACGGCCTCGGCGTGGTTCTGTTCCAGATGTTGACCGGGACCTTCCCGTTCGAGGCAGACGACGGGCGCGCGCTGCTCTTGGCGCGCCTGGCGGTCGAGCCTCGCGGCGTGCGCGACCTCGCGCCCGAGGTCTCCGAGGAGCTGGCGGAGGTGGTCCGCCGATCGCTCGCGCGAGAGCCCGAGCAGCGCTTTCCCCATGGTCGGGCGCTCGCGGACGCGCTCGCGTCGACGGGGTTGCTCGCGACCTACCGGCCGCGGATCGCCGCGGCGGTGAGCGTGGGCGTTGCTGCGCCGATGCTCGCGGCGGAGACGGTGGCGGAGCGGCGGCGGGCTTCCGCCACGGGCTGACCTCGAGGACGCGTCGGTGCCCGCGTCTGTTACGCTGCGGGCTCCGTGCTCACCGAGGAACAGCGCGCAGAGACGCAGGCCGAGTCCCACGATCGGGCGGAGCTTCGTGCTGGCGTCGACGAGAAGGTGACCTCGCACGAAGAGGCTGCGCACGAGAAGCGCAACTGGGTCCGACTCACCTACGAGTGCAACAACCGCTGCATCTTCTGCCTCGACTCCGACACGCACGACGGCGAGATGCGCGACGCCGAGGACGTGAAGAAGCAGATCCTCGATGGTCGTCGCAAGGGCGCGACGCGCCTCATCCTCTCGGGCGGCGAGCCCACGATCCACCCGCGCTTCATCGACTTCGTGAAGCTCGGCAAGCTCGCGGGCTACCGACGCGTGCAGACCGTCACCAACGGTCGCCTCTTCTCGTACGGCAGCTTCTACGATCGCTGCATCGAGGCGGGCCTCCAAGAGATCACGTTCTCGATCCACGGCCCCAACGCGCGCATCCACGACGCGCTCGTGGGCGTGAAGGGCGCGTACGTCGAGGAGATGGCGGGACTGCGCCGCGCGCTCGCGGATGGCCGCCCCATCGTGAACGTCGACGTGGTGATCAACCGCGGCAACGTGAAGGTGCTGCCCGAGATGCTCGAGGGCCTCTACGCCGAGGGCGTGCGCGAGTTCGATCTCTTGCAGGTGGTGCCCTTCGGACGCGCGTTCACGGAGGGGCGCGACACCCTCTTCTACGACCTCGAAGAGGCCGCGCCGCAGATCAAGAAGGCGCTCGAGTTCTCGCAGCGCCCCGACGTGCACGTGTGGCTGAATCGTTTTCCGCCGCCGCACCTCGAGGGCTTCGAGCACCTCATCCAAGACCCGTACAAGCTCAACGACGAGGTCCGGGGACGCAAAGAAGAGTTCGCGCGTCAGCTCGAGCGCGGCGAGAAGCTCGACTGTCGTGATCCCGCGCGCTGTCGCTACTGCTACCTCGAGCGCCTCTGCGACGACCTCGAGGACACGCAGCGCCGCTACCACGAGGCGGGCTTCGAGGAGCTCCACGTGGACGCGGGGTGGGAAGCCAAGCAGCCGGCGGCGTATGGCGGCGATCCCGCGAGCGCACGGCGTGCACGACAAGAGCAACTGGGCGCGCAGCAGGAGGCGAAGCAGGCGCAGCCGATCGAGGTCCCGGGTGATCGTCGCGTGCGACTGCCCATGCTCGGGCGCGGCGCGCTGCCGACCTACACCTTGCCCGAGCTCGCGCAGCGCGCGGGCGCGCGGGTGCTCTCCATCCACGCCGAGTCGCTCGAGGCCGCGAGGGCCCAGATCGCCCTGTTTCCCGGCGTTCCCGAGCTCGCGCTGGCCCTCGACTCGGTCGAGGGTCTCCTCGGCGCGCTCGCGGTCGACGCCGAAGGCGAGACGCTCGACGGCAAGCGCCTCGTGCGCGTGACGGTGAAGGCCGAGGCCGACGCGAGGGCGCTGCTCGCGCTCGACGCGAAGTTCGAGGTCGAGGTCTTGCTCAGCAACTTCGTCGCGGCCTGGCTCGCCTCGCTGACCGAGACGCCGTCGCGCCTCGCGCTTCGACAGCCGCGCTACGAGCGCCTCACCGAGGCCGAGTCTCACGACGTGGATGCGCCGCGGTTCTTCGCGTCGCTCGCGATCACGCCGCCTGTGCGAGGTCTTCCTGCATGCGTCGTCGGTCGGGCAATCGAAGCTGAGCCTGCGCGCTTCGATGCGCGCGCCACGAGCGCCGATGGCTCGATGGAGATCTTCCGCTTCGCCAAGCGCTTCATCCTCGACGGCTACACGACGAAGTCGCTCCGCTGTAAGGGCTGCGTGCACGATGCGACGTGCGAAGGCCTGCACGTGAACCAGGTGCGCGCGCATGGCTACGCGTGGATGCAGCCGGTGACGCTCGACGCGGAGGAGTGATGGCGCATCGCGACGATCGCGACGCGCAGCGGCACCGGATCGACGCGCTCGAGCGCGAGCTCGAAGAGACCCGCCGACGGGCGGAGAAGGCCGAGAAGGCCGCCCAGCAACAGGCCCGAGAGCGAAGCGCCCCGAGCCCGCGCCCCACGCGCGAGCAGCGAGACGAAGCGCGGTCTCGTCGCCCGACCGATGCGCACTGGTCTCCTTTCCAGCGCCGTCGCTTCACCGTGGGCGCCGCGCTCGCCGTCGTGTGTGCCGACGTTCCCGTCGTGGGCTTGTTCGCGTCGGGGGTGTGGACGCCACGCGGCGACGACGACTCGGTGCTCATGTACTCGCTCGCGCCTGGCCTGTGCGTGGTCCCGATCGTCTGGCTGCTCGCGACGTGGACGCGCGCGCCGTTCCCGTCGAGCGCGCTCTTCTCGAGCGTCCTCACCACCGCGATGGGCTGGTTCGCGATCCTCGCGGCCTCGACCGACATGCTCTGGGGCGAGGTCCTCGCCGAGGGACCGATGCGCTGGATCACGCGCGGCAGCTCGGGGCTGCTCGCGATCGCCGTGCACGCGCTCGTCCTCTCGGTGTGGGGCGCCGAGGCGGCCATGAGCGAAGTGAGCTCGTCGGATTGAGCCGCGATCGACGGCGTCCAAGGGCCTCGACGTGAGCGGTGTGTATCCCCAGACGCGCGGTCCCCCCGAGACGCGCGTCAGAGCATGGCCCCCGAGACGCGCGGTCAGAGCATGGCCTCACGGTGGCAGTCCCCGAGACGCGCGGTCAGAGCATGGCCTCACGGTGGCAGTCTGATGGGCGCGCGAGGCCTTCGTGTTGTCCTTGGCCGCGGACGGTTGATTCACGCGCGAGGCTTGCTCACAGCCAACCCGAGCCGGACTGCCGCCATTGGACTCCTGGGCAGACGGAACACGACTGCCCCGCTCGGCAACTTGGCCGGCGGGGACACGTCTCCCTTCGCACGTCGCGAGGGTGGTCGTTCCAGGACCGAAGTGGCGGGCTACGTCACCTCGCGCGGCAGTGGGATACGCGGTGGGAACGTGCCCGCCGGGAACGGACACAGGACGCCAGTCTCGCGGTACCGGGCTGAGGCGATGTCGTAAGCCGCCATCACCAGCGAGTACGCCTCTTCGTAGGCGTCCACCTGCGCCTTGGTCCCGTGCGCGTACGGCTGCGGCGTCGGGAGCTTCTTGCGGCGGCCCGGCGGCACGTCGTTCGGATCCTGCGTCGTGTACTTGCTCGGCTTGGGCAGCCGACGACTGCCGTCGTCGCGACGCTTGCGCGCGATGGTGGCCTCCACGTTCTGCATGGTGAACGCGAGCGCGCGACGCTGCGCACCGAGCTCGATCTCCGAGAGGCCCACTCGGTGCGGCAATGGCGTCAGCGGGACCGAAGCCGTGTGCACGAACAGCTCGCGGTCGCCGCGGACACCGCCCGCCTCACGCCAGCTCTCCTGGTCGAACCAAGAGGCTTCGACGCTCGCGCGACCCGCGATCACCGCAGCGTAGGAACAGAGTCCCGGCCACTCGACGGCTCGCTCGACGAGCTCGTGCTTCACCGCCTGCTGATGGACGTACTGCTCGATCGCGACGGCCGCGTCGTTCGAGAGGATCGGCTCGCACCGATAGCGGCGCTTGAAGAACGCCCCGTCGCGCTCGCGGTGGACGTTCAGCTTGATCGCCGTGTTGCTCTTGAAATGCTGCATGAACGAGTCGAGCCGGCAGCCGCGTACGCCGAGCTCGAGGTGCCCGTGTGTCGAGAGGAAACAAAACGCGTGGACGCGCACGCCATAGATCTGGGCAGCGCGGGCGAGCGCCTCCGCGATCACGTAGTTGGTGTACGCGTCCGGCCGCATCAAGAACGCGTCGCCCACGCACTTGAACGAGACGTGGACGAGGTCTTGATCGGGAGGGAGGTAGCGACGGCGGGCCATGATGGACCGCTCTGTCGACGACTCGCGCCGAACGTTGCGTGCTTTCGTGCGGAGCGCGCTGGCGCCACCCCTCGCGAGCTCAGCGCACGCCACTCGCAGCGGCACGCGTGAGAAGGCGCGGTGGCCGCGAGGGCGGAGGCCGCGGTACCTTCGTCGCCATGAACGATCGGACGATCGAACAGCACGTCGACGACGACGAGCCTGCGGCCTCGGCCGATCGTCTCGAGCAGATCCTCACCGAGCTGCGTGCGTTCGTGGCCGAGCGAGCGTGGGCGCCGTTCCACGATCCGAAGAACCTCGCGATGGCGATCGGCTCGGAGGCGGGCGAGCTCCTCTCCGAGCTGCGCTGGATCCGCAGCGAAGACGCCGACGCGCACTGCCGTGGCGAGGCACGTCCGCGCATCGCCGACGAGCTCGGCGACGTGCTCATCACCACGCTGATGCTGTGTGATCGCATCGGCCTCGATCCGATCGACGTGGTGCGGAAGAAGATGGCGAAGAACGCGGCGAAGTACCCGGCGGACCGCGCGCGCGGCCGCGCGGAGAAGCCGACCAACGAGACCCCATGACGGCTCGCGCGTCCTCACGCTGGGTGATCGTCTTCGTCGCGCTGAGCGCGCTCGGCTCGATCGCGTGCGAGAGCTACGACCGCTTCCGCACCGGCACCGATCGCACGTTCCGCGGGTCGGTGCTGGGGGAGGGCGAGGAGTCGTTCATCCGTCGTGGCTTCGCGGCGGACACGACGCTCGAGCTGTCGTTCGATCCCTCGGCCATCGGCCGCCCCGAGGTGGGCACGATCACCACGACCGCGCCCGACGGCACGACGCTCTTCTCCGCGACGCCGCTCGAGTCGATCGCACCGCTCTCGCACGATCTCCTGAGCGAGCTCAGCTTCCCCGGCGCCGGCCGCCTCGAGACGATGCTGCTCCTCGCCCGCCCCACCGACGGCCCCCTCAGCGGCCGCGAGGTGATGGTGTTCCTCTCGCTGCTCGACACCGGCGAGATCGAGGTCCGCCTCATCGCAGGCACGGGCGACGAGTCGAACGGCGATGTGTTCGGCGTGTTCACCCTCGAGCCCGTCACGCCCTGAGGCGCGGCGCGCTCCTCACGCGTCGAGGACCTCGCGGATCCGCTGCGCGAGCGTCTGCGGCGAGTACGGCTTCTGGAGGAACGCAGCGTGCTCGCGGTCGAGGCCACGACGCGTCAGGGTGTCGTCGATGTAGCCGCTCGTGAACAGCACCTTGAGCCGCGGGAAGCGCGTACGGAGCCGCTCGGCGAGCGTCACACCGTCGAGCCCAGGCATCACGACATCCGTCACGAGCAGCGCGGGCGGCGCGTCGTCGCGGACCAGCTCGAGCGCGGCGATGCCGTCGCCCGCCACCACGACCCCATAGCCCCTCGTCTGGAGCGCGCGCGCCGCGATGCGCCTCACGGCGTCGTCGTCCTCGACCAAGAGCACTCGCTCCGTGCCGAGCGCGGTCTCCGCGACCGAGCCCTCGGCGGCGTCGGTGGGGAGGCCGCCGATGGTGGGCAGGTAGATCCTGAACGTCGTCCCGCGCCCGAGGCTCGAGTCGACCTCGATCGCACCGCCCGCCTGCTGGACGACCCCATAGACCACCGCGAGCCCCAGGCCCGTCCCCAGGCCGCGCTCCTTCGTCGTGAAGAACGGCTCGAAGATGCGCGCGCGCACCTCTGGCGACATGCCCGTACCGTCGTCGCTGACCTCGAGCACCTCCCAGCTGCTCGGACGCGGCGAGAGCGCGGGAGGGTGCCTCGGGCCTTCGATCGAGGAGCGAGCTCGGATCCGCAACGTGCCCCCGCGCGGCATGGCGTCGCGCGCGTTCACCGCGAGGTTCAAGAGCACTTGGCTCCACTGGCCAGCGTCGATGCGCACCAGACCGCCCGTGGGGGGAGCGTCGACCTCGACTCGGATGTCCTCACCGATCAACCGACGGAGCAGCCGCTCGGCGTCTCGCACGATCATCGAGAGTCGCATGTCGCGCGGGGTCACCACCTCCTGTCGCGTGAACGCGAGGAGCTGGCGCGTGAGCGTGGCGCCCCGCTGTCCGGCGTCGAGGATCTCGGACAAGAGCCCGGGATCGACGTGCGCTTCGTCGTCGCTCAAGAGCTCCGCGGAGGAGGTGATCACCGTCAGCAGGTTGTTGAAGTCGTGCGCGACGCCGCCCGCCAAGAGCGCGAGCGACTCGAGGCGCTGTGTCTGTCGCACTTGCTCCTGGAGAGAGCGCCGCTGCGTGACGTCCTCCGCCACGCCCACGATCCGAACCACCTCGCCGGCCGCGTCGCGCACGGGGAAGGCGCGATCGTGCACCCACCGCACGGTGCCATCGGGCGTCACGATCCGGTACTCGATGTCGTACGCGCCCTCGGCCCTGCGCGGCAGCGCCTCCACCACCAGCGGCTTGTCCTCGGCGTGCACCGCATCGAGCCAGCCGTCCTGCTCGGCATACAAGCTCTCGCAGGAGCGCCCCCAGATGGCCTCGTACGCGGGGCTCACGTAGAGCAGCCGCGAGGTGGCGCGGTCTCTCATCCAGAACACCTCGCGGATGGAGTCCGCGAGCTGCTCGAAGCGCTCGCGCTGATCACGCAGCGCGTTCTCTGCGCGCAACGTGGGCCCGAGGTCGCGGTGGATCGCGGTGTAGAGGGGCCGCCCCGCCACCATCACGCGCGAGATCGAGGTCGCCGTGGGGAACGTGGAGCCGTCGGCGCGCAGGCCTTCGAGGAGCACCGTGGGCGCGCCTCCCATGAACCGCGCGTTGGGCCCGGTGTCGACGAACGAGCCCACCGCGCGCTGGTGCGCGAACCGGCGACTCGCGGGATGAGCTCGTCGAGCGAGCGTCCGAGGAGCGCACCCGGCGCGTAGCCGAACATCTCGTCCGCCGCTGGGTTGGTGAGGACGATGGACAAGGTCTCGTCGACGGCCACGATGCCATCCAGCATCGAGTGCACGATCGCCGACAGCCGCTGCTCGCTCGTGCGCAGCGCTTCTTGCGCTCGCAGCTGATCGGTGAGATCCCGGGCGACGACGATGATCTGAGCGCCCTCGGGGCCCGCGACGCTGGCGACCGAGACCTCGACGTCGATCCGACGCCCCGCGATGGTCTGGAGGCGGGTGACGACGGTGGGAAGGGTCTGGCCGCCCGCCAGCCGCGCCAGGCGCTGCTGCACGAGGTCGCGGTTCTCGGGCGGGATGACATCCCACAGCTCGCGATCGGTGAGGCCTGCGGGTCCCGCCTCGAAGAGCGTGTTCGCGGCGGGGTTCGCGAGCAGGATGCGCTCGTTGCAGTGCACGAACACGGCGGCCGGCGCGAGCTCCACGAGCTGGCGGTAGCGGCGCTCGCTCGCCCTCCGCTCTTCGGCGGCGCGCTTCCGATCGGTCACGTCCTCCGCGAGGAGCACGATCCCGCCGACCTCGCCCGCGGCGTCGCGCCAGGGCCGGACCTCCCAGCGAGCCCAGCGGGTCGTGCCGTCTGGGTGTTCCCACGGGTCCTCGTCCGCGCCGCTCACCTCGCCCTCGAGCCCACGGCGGTGCGCGTCTCGGTAGCGCTCCGCCAGTGAAGGGTAGAGGTCGTAGTGCGCGAGACCGATCAGGCTCTCGCGGCCCTGGCCGTACGCGCTCAGCCAGCGGTGGCTGCACGCGAGGTACCTCAGCTCGCGGTCGAGCATCGCGATGGCCACGGGCGCCTGCTCGATGAGCATGCGCGTGAGCGCCACGCTCGCGCGCAGCTCGGCCTCCACGCGCTTGCGGTCGGTGAGGTCGTGTGCGATCGCGCGCACCACGACGTGCCCCTCCGGCTCTCGGCGCGGCGCGCCGCGGAGCTCGATCCAGCGGAGCTCGCCTTCGGGGACGCCGACGCGGATCTCGACCACGAACGAGCTCATCTCACGCGCTGCGCGCGTCAGCGCTCGGAGCACCACGAGACGATCCTCGGCGTGCAGCCGCGAGAGCCACGCGTCGTCCGCCCACGGTCCGGCGCCGAGGCCGAGGAGCGCGCGCCCGACCTCGCTCGCCTGCTCGAGCGCGAAGCCTTCGTCTGCCCGCTGCCGCAGGGAGTACGCCGCCCACGGCACTTCGGGGACACTGTCCTGCACCTGACCCTCGAACCCGATGAAGCTACCCGCCATGATCTCTTTCTTGGGATGGAGAGTGCTCGTCCCCGGTCGAGCCCGCGCATCGGCGGGCGAGTCTGGCCAAGATCGGTGTCGAGCACCATGGGTGCGAGCCGCGCTTTACGTCGGAAGCCGGTCACGCCCTGATGCGAGATCAATGTCGGGTGCGAAAATCCCAGAGGCCACCGCTCGACGCTCGCGCTCGCCGGCTCGATAACGGCACTTCATGGCGCGTTGGTGTCCCTCGATGGTGATGGTGCTCCTGCTCCTTCTCCCGAACGGGATCGCGGCGGGGCAGCGCCGCACGGCCGGCGGTGCTCAGCAGCGTCGTACCGCGGCGAGCTCGCCCTCGTCGCGTGGCTCGAGCCGGGTGGATCGCGAGGCCCGCAACCTCTTCGAGGCCGGCCAGCACGCCTTCGACACTGGCAACTACGAGCGTGCGCTCGACTACTTCGAGCGCGCGTACGCCCTCACGCAGCGATCGGGCTTTCTGTACAACATCGCGACCACCTCCGACCGCATACGCGCCGACGCGCGCGCCCTCGAGGCCTACCGCGCGTTCCTCGCGGCCGAGCCCGACACCGAGCGCCGCGCCGAGGTGGAGGCGCGCATCGTGTTCATCGAAGGGCTGCTCCGCCCACCGCCGCCACCGGAGCCCGTCCCCGAGCGGACGCCGGTCGAGGCCGCGCCGCCGCCAGAGCCAGTGTCGCCGCCGATCGTCGTGACGGCGCCCGAGCCTGCGGGCGGCGTGCACCCGGCAGGCGTCGTGACGCTCGTGACGGCGGGGCTGCTCTTTGCCAGCTTCGGGGTCTTCGCGGGCCTGTCGTTCAACGAGGATCAGGCGCTCGCGGGTCGCTGCGGTCGGAATGCGGGCGCCACGTGCGAGCCGTCCGAGCTGCGTGATCTCGAGCTGTTCAACACGATGGCGGACGTGTCGTGGATCGCGGGCAGCGTGACCGCTGCGATCGGCCTCGTTCTCTTGCTCGCGCTGCCTCCCGAGCGCGCGAGCGCGGATGAGTCCGAGCTCACGCTCGCCCCGTGGATCGGCACCGACGGCGCCGGCATGATGGGGGTCGGCCGATGGTGAACGTGCGCATGCGCTCTTGGGTGCCGACCCTCGCGCTCGTCGCGCTGGCGGGCTGCTCTCTCCTGCAGTCCCCCAGCTCACACACGGGCGGCGCGCGCGATGCGGGCCCCGAGCTCGCCGACGCGTTCTCGACCGACGCCCCCGTGCTCGATGCTGCCGCCGAGGACGCACGCAGCATCGACGCTGCGGCGCCTGACGCGTTCGCCGTGGATGCCCTCGAGCTCGACGCGGCCTCGACCGACAGCGCGACCGATGCGCCGCTCGCGCCCCTTCCGCGTGTTCGCATCGCGCACCTGGCGCGCGACACCCGCGGGGTCGACGTGTACGCGAACGACGTGTTGCTCGCGTCTTCGCTGGGCTTCGCCGAGCTCTCGGCCTCGTCGGCCGAGCTCACCGAGGGAGCCGTCGTCTTCCGCTTCACGCGCGCGGGCAGCAGCGCGACGCTCCTCGAGCGCACGTTCTCCGCCGAGCGAGGGCGCGAGTACACGCTGGCGCTCTACGGCGACGAGGAGATGCCTCCGTTCGGCGATCGCCGGCTCGACCTGCTCTGGCTCGACGACGACGCCTCGGGCCTGGACGTCACGACCGAGGTGCTTCTCGCGGCGGTGCACGTGGCGAGCCCCGTCATCGCGGGCCAGCTCGTCGCGGTGCGCCCCGAGGGCAACGTCCTGCTCGCGAACGACTTCGGTTTTCGCGCGGTCGCGCCGCTCACGCTCGCCTCGTCCGCGTACATCGTCGGCTTCGATGCACGTGCCGACGGCGTGGTCGACCTCCAGTTCGCGGTGCCTGCGCTCGTGCCCGGCACGTACGCGAACGTCTTCGTGGCAGCGCGCCCGGACAACAGCGTCTTTCTCTTCGTGACGACCCAGCGCGGCGCGGCCTTGGTCATCGACCCCATCCCCACCGCGCCGCCGCGCGTCCGCTTCGTCCACCTCGCGCGCGACACGGGGGCCGTGGACGTCTACGAGGGCGCCGACCTCTTCGCGAGCGCCGTCGACTTCGCCACGGTCTCGACGCCGGGCAACGTCACGGCTGGCGCCGTCGCGTTCCGGGTCACGCTGCCTGGCTCGATGACGCCCCTCATCGAGCGCACGTTCACGGCGGCGCTCGGTCGCGAGTACACACTCTGCCTCTACGGCGACGAGACCGATCCACCGTTCGGCGATCGCACACTCGACCTGCTGTGGCTCGACGACGACGCCTCGGGGCTCGACGTGACGACCGACATCCGGCTCGCCGCGGTCCACGTCGCGAGCCCCGTCGAGGCCGGTCAGCTCGTCGCCGTGCGTGCCGCGGGCAACATCCTTCTCGCCGACTCGTTCGCGTTCCGCGCGGTGGCCCCGCTCACGTTGCCTTCGATGCCCTACGTGGTCGGCTTCGACGCGGGCGCCGACGGCGTGGTCGACCTCGAGTTCGACATCCCCACGCTCGTGCCCGGCACCTACGCCAACGTCTTCGTCGCCGCGCGCCCGGACGACAGCGTCTTTCTCCTCGTCAACACCGGACGCGGCGGCACGCTCGTCATCGACCCCAGGTGAGCGACGCGCGCGAGCAAGGGGTCCTCGTGCGCGCTCGCCCTCGGTGTCTTGCCTTCGCGCTGATCGCGGCGAGCGCATGCGGCACCGCCGAGCCTGTCGCGGAGCCCATCGCCGTCGCGGGCTCCGACGGCGTGCCGGTCACGGAGACGGTCCCCGCGTCGGTCCACACATCGGAGACGGACACCGACATCGGCGCCGAGACGAACGAGACGGCCCCCGACACGAACACGGAGACGGACACCCACGCACTGCCCGTGTCCTCTGCCTCGGGCTCGCATCCGCTCGCCTCGGTCGAGCCCGACGTCGTGCTCGCCGTGCGCGATCTCGGACGTGGCCGCGCGCGCCACGACTTCGAGGTCCCCATCGCGTGTCCTCTCGCGCGCGTCGAGCTCGACCTCGAGGTCGAGTCGATGCCCGATGGCCTCGTCACGCTCCGCACGCCGAGTGGTCGTGAGGCGCGCCTGGGGCTGCACGTGCTCACCACCACGCACTTCGTGCGCACGTGGGACTGGGCGATGCTCGATGACCTTCATGCTGCGCGCGGCGAGCCGAGCCATGGCACCTGGACGCTCGAGGTGCGTGCCCGCGGCGCGATGTACCAGGGCGGCGCGCAGCCTCACTCCTCACCGATGCCCGAGCCCATCTACCCGAGCGCCGCGCTGCGCGTGTACTGCGAGCCAGAGCACGCGCCCGCCGCGCCCGGCTCGGAGCTCCGCGTCGAGGTCGAGGTCGCGACGGCGCCACGCCGCCCCGGCGCGGGCGTCCACGC
>JAFLCL010000092.1 GCA_017303575.1 Deltaproteobacteria bacterium | reverse complement strand
GCGGCGGGACCGGCGGCGCGAACGCAGCGTGCGGCGCCGATGGCGGCGACGGTGGCGCGGGTCGCGTGCGCATCTCGGTGGATCCGTCGATGTGCACGCTCGGCGGCAGCGCCAGCATCGAGCCTCCGCTGCCCGGCGGGACGTGCGCCGCGACAGGCCTCGTCGACGGCAGCGCGTACCTCGCCGCATGGCCGGATTGAAGGCCTCGTTGACTTTCGTTCAATCGCCGGCCAGGTTCTGTTGAACGTGGTTCAACAGTGCCCGCGCGGCACGAGCGAGGTCGAGATGGCTCCCAAGGATCGAACGACGTCTGCGCACGACACGATCGATTCGGGGGTGCGCGATGCGCGGCGCGCGGAGGTCGACGTCGAGGTGCTCGTGGTCGGTGCGGGCTTCTCGGGGCTCGCGATGGGACACGCGCTTCGTCGCGTCGGGGTCACGTCCTTCCGCATCCTCGAGAAGGCGCAGGACGTGGGCGGCACGTGGCGCGAGAACACGTACCCGGGCGCAGCGTGCGACGTGCCCTCGCACCTCTACTCCTTCTCGTTCGCGCCCGACCCGGGCTGGTCGCGCTCGTACTCGCCGCAGCCCGAGATCCTCGCCTACCTGCGCGAGACCGCGCGCCAGCAAGACCTCCTCGCGCACGTCGTGTTCGGCGCCGAGGTGATCGAGGCGCGCTTCGACGAGGCGCGAGGTGCCTGGAGCGTCGTGTCGCGCGACACCCAGACCGGCGCGAGCACCACGACGACGTCTCGCTCGCTCGTCCTCGGCAACGGCGCGCTCCACATCCCCTCGATCCCGCGCTTCGAGGGCGCAGAGACGTTCGCGGGCCCGCAGTTCCACAGCGCGCGCTGGGATCACGCGGTCGATCTGCGGGGCAAGCGCGTGGCGGTGATCGGCACGGGCGCGAGCGCGATCCAGTTCGTGCCCGCGATCCAGCCCGACGTCGCGCACCTCTCGGTCTTCCAGCGCACGGCGCCGTGGGTGGTTCCCAAGCGCGACTTCGCGTTCTCGCCGACGACGAAGGCGATCTTGAAGAGCGTGCCCGCGCTCCAGCGCGCGTACCGCGCGTTCATCTACGGCGTGAACGAGGCGCAGGCGTACGGCTTCGTCTACGAGCCGCGCCTCATGAAGCTGCTGGGCAAGCTCGCGATCCAGCACATGCACCGCGAGATCGCGCACCCCGTCCTGCGGAAGAAGCTCACGCCGACGTTCGTGATGGGCTGCAAGCGCGTGCTGCTCTCGAACGATTGGTACCGCGCGCTGCGACAGCCGAACGTCGACGTGGTGACGCACGCCATCGATCGCATCGAGACGAACGGCGTGCGCACGCGCGACGGGGTGCTGCACGAGGTGGACGCGATCCTCTACGGCACGGGCTTCTCCGTCGCCGAGTACCTCTCCTCGATGCGCATCCACGGTCGCGGTGGGGTGGAGCTCAACGAGCGCTGGCAGAAGCGGCCCGAGGTGCACCTCGGCATCAGCGTCTCGGGCTTCCCCAACCTCTTCTTGCTCATGGGCCCTGCGACGGGGCTCGGCCACAACTCGATGATCTTCATGATCGAAGCGCAGGCCCGCTACGCCGCGCAGTGCGTGCGACGCATCGAAGACCATGGCCTGCGCATGCTCGACGTGAAGCCCGAGGCGCAGGCGGCGTTCACGCGCGAGGTGCAGGAGCGCATGAAGCGCACGGTGTGGGCGAGCGGCTGCGCGAGCTGGTACCAGGCCGGCGATGGTGAGAGCGTCACCGCGCTCTGGCCCGGCTTCACCTTCGAGTACTGGGCGCGCACACGAAAGCCCGACTTCTCGCAGTTCGTCGCGACGTAGTGGTCAATCGCTCGCTGCGGCTGCGTCCTCTGCCGCGCTCGCGCGCGCGGGCGGCGTGCCCGGATACCACGCGTGGTAGGGCTCGCGGTCCTCGCACGCGGGCCGATCGCCGGGCGGGCAGTAGATGCGGACGTGGAAGTGGTTGCGGTGTGGATGCCCGTGTGCGGGCTGCACCATCACGGCCTCGGCGCGCGTGATCACGCGGCTCGGTGCGCGACGTCTCCGCGCGGTGCGCAAGAGGCGCTGCTTGAGCGTGTCGGCGACGAAGATGTACTGGACGCGCGCGTCCGCGTCCGCGACGAGCCTCGCCACCAGCTCCCAGTTGCGCGCGTCGTCGAAGGTCAGCGACTCGTTGGGCGTGATGCCGTGGCCGAGTCGATCGAACGCTGCGAACGCGTACGGGTCGTAGGGGTGCTGGGCGCCGTCGAGCATGTAGAACGCGATGTCGACGTCGCGGCCGTTCTGGTGCGATCGATGTCCGGGGATGGGGCCACCGCTCTGACGCGAGAGCTCACCGACCGACAGGCGTGCGCCCGGGAGTCGACGCGACACCTGCGCCGCCGCGCGCTCGAGCAGCCCGACGAGCTCGGTGGTGCCGTAGAAGTTGCCGCCCGCGCGGTACTCGCCCGCGTGACGAATCAGCGCAGACTCGTCGAGGTGCACCGCGCGGCGGAGACGGCCGCGGAACGCGAAGCCGATCGAGGCGCTGTTGGGGCGTCGCGGGGTGCGCGCGCGACGCGTCGTGCGCGGTCGGTGCGGGGCCACCGTCGCCACGGCCGCCTCCTGCGCCTGCGATGCGGCCGGCCCGACGACGGACGACGTCGGCGCGATCACCGAGAGCGCGAGCGCGAGCGCGAGTCCGAGGAGGGTGCGCGAGGTGCGCATACCCGGAGGCAACGGCAGAGCACCTCTCGCGCGCAAGTTTTCGACACACCGTGGCGAGATCCCTCGGACCGAGCGACGACGCCCCTTGCCTCGAGTCGAGCCTCGTGACGGCGGACCGCGACGCTGCTCTCGCGGCTTCCGGGGCATCCGATCCCGAGTGAGGGTGCACCGCGCGTGACGTGTGGTCGTCGCGAGCCGCCGTGCATCGACGAGCCAGCTTTCGCGCATGCTGGGCGCGCTCCGCGTGCGATCCGGCCCCCGTAGACCATGCGCGTCTGACCGGGGTCCGCGCGGCACGCTCTTCGCTCTCGCTGTGGGAGCGCGTCACTTGCGAAGCAGTCGCCACGACGATCCTCGTGCGCGCTCGTCCCTCTGCGCATCCGAGTGTCCGGCGTCTCTCGCGAGAGGCGACGAACCCCTCGCGCATGGGCTCATCGTCAACGTTCGAAGAGGAGCTGGTCATGAACTCAAGAGGAATCCGATGGCTGATCGCGGCCGCGATCGCATGGGCTGCACCCACCCTCGTCCTTGCGCAGCAGAGCGAAGCCCGTACCGACGGCGAGGGTGAGATCAGGGCCGACGGCCCGGCCACCATGGAAGGCGAGGCCACCGTCGACGGCGAGGCCACCATGGAAGGCGAGGCCACCAGCGACGGCGCGGCCACCGTGGAAGGCGAGGTCCGTGTCGAGGCGCCAGCGGCGGATCGTTCGTTCGTCGATACGCGACGGGCCGAGCCCTCCACGACCGACAGCTATCCCGAACCGTCGGGCACGATGGACGCGGGCGAGATGGATGGAGCGCAGGTCTCCCTGATCGAGCAGGCCGGCGTGGGCAGCACCATCGCTTACGCGCGTCAGGGCGTCGTCGAGCTGGGCGGAACGTTCGGCTTCAACTGGGCGCAACACCTGGTCGAGTTCAACGTCAGCCCGTTCGTCGGCGTCTTCGTGTTCGACAACCTCCAGCTCTCCGGCATCTTCGACATCCGCTACACGCGCACCGAAGACGGGCCCGTCAGCACCGACTCCACGTCGTTCACCATGCTGGCCGAGCCCAGCTACCACGGCTCGGTCGACCCGCGGCTCTTCCTCTTCGCGGGTCTCGGCATCGGTGCTGCGTACAACGGCCTCGATCTCGGGTTCGCGATCGCACCGCGCGTCGGCGTGAACATCCTGATCGGACGCTCGGGGATCCTCACGCCGTCGTTCAACGTGCTCTTCAACACCAGCGGCGTCGGCCAGAACGGATCCTCCACCGTCGTCGAGAGCTCGCTCTCGATGGGGCTCAACGTGGGCTACTCCGTCATGTGGTGATCACCGGCCCGCGACGCGAGGCGCGCTTCAGGGCCAGAGCGTCCACACGGCAGCGGCGGCGAGGCCCAGCCCCGCTGCCGCGAGGACCAAGCGTGGAGCGATCGAGACGGGCGCTCTCTCGCGTCGGGGCGCTCTCGCGCGCTCCGTCACGAGCGCCGGACCGATGATCGCAGCGGCCACGGACGCGGGTTCCTCTTCGGCGGGGAAGTGACCCACCTCGGGCAGGCGCGTCACGCTCGCGTGGGGAAACGTCTCGGTCCAGCGCGCGAGGTGGCTGGCCTGGAACGCCGGATCTTTCATGCCCCACACGATCGAGAGCGGCTTGTCGGCGAGCGGGCTGCGCGTCTCCCACAGGCTGCCGTAGTAGTCGCCGGCGCCGCCGAGCGCGCGCGCGAGCGCGTAGAGCGAGGTGCGAGCGCTGCGCTCCGCGAACGGCGCGAGGTAGTGCGCGTGGAGGTGCGGCGTGAGCAGCGAGCGATCGCCGAGCACGCTCGGCAGGAGCGTCCGCGGCGAGACGTTCAGCGTGAAGTAGAGGAAGCGACCGATCGGGCCCTCGATCAGCGAGCGGATGCGCGCCACGCCGGGGTCGTCGGCGATCGACCACATCCACGTGTTCATCAGCACGACGCGCGCGACGCGATCACCCTCGAGCGCGAGCGGCAGACCGATGGGGCCGCCGAAATCGTGCACGACGAGCGTCACGTCGCGGAGATCGAGGTGCTCGACCAACGCACGGAGGCGCCTCGCGTGCGCCGCGGGGGTGAGGATCGCGGCGTCCTCGGGCTTGTCGGAGAGACCGAAGCCGAGGTGATCGGGCGCGATCACGCGACGGTGCGGCGCGAGCAGCCGGATGACCTCACGGTGCTCGAACGACCACGTCGGTGTGCCGTGCACGAGCAGCACGACGGGCGCATCGCGTCGCCCTTCGTCGAGGTAGGCCATGCGGCCCTCGCGCGTGGTGAACGTGCGCGGCGTGAAGGGATAGAGGCCTCGATCGACCCAGCTCGGAACGACGATGTCGTGTTGCATGCGCCCAACGTGCCCCGCGCCGCGTCACGCCGAGATGGTACGAACGTACCCTCGGTGCGCTGCTCGCACGCCGGTACGTTCGAACCATGGCCGTCGAACCTCACGAGTCTCTCGAGCGCGATCTCGTCCTCCGTCTCGCCGAGGCGGGCACCGAGGCAGAGACGCTGGTCGCGTTCCGCGCGCGGGCGCTCGAGCTCCTGCGCGCGCGTGTGCCCTTCGATCGCGCCGCGTTCCACGCGTTCTCGCCCCGGGTGCCGCTCGAGACGGGCGTCTTCGTCGACCTCGACGTCTCGATGCTCGCGCGCTCGGTGGGGCAGTGGGACGCGTTCGCCGTCGAGCTCGGTCGCATGCGTGATCTCGCGAACGCCGCGCGCGTGGCTTGGGATCGCGAGGCGTTTCCGCCTGGCAGCGCGTCCCGCGCGCGCTTCCTCGCGCTGATCGGGACGCCGCTTCGGGTGCGCTCGATGGTGATCGTGCATCTCATCGTGCGCGGCACGGTGCGGAGCGTGATCGCGCTGTTCGGCAAGAACGACGACACCTTCGACGCGAGCCACGTCGCCTTCCTCCAGCGCGTCGCGCCCACGCTCGCGCTCGCCGATGCGCTGCTCCAGCACGACGAGGCGTCACCCCGCGCGGCGCTGCGCACCAAGCTCGCGTGCGGCGATGGACGCCTCACGCCGCGGCAGCGTCAGATCGTCGAGCACGTCGCGATGGGCCACACGAACGCAGAGATCGCGACGGCGATGGGTCTCTCACCGAACACGCTGCGCAACCACCTCGCTGCGATCTTCACGCGCGTCGGCGCGAGCAACCGCGCGGATCTCGTGCGCCTCGCGGTGCTCACGCCAGGCTGAGCGCCCTCAGGCCTTCGAGACGAGCAGCGGAGCGAGCAGCGTGCCGACCTTCGCGAACCAAGCGCGCTCCTCGTCTCGAAACGACGGCTCCTGCGCGTAGCCCATCACGCGGTACCACTCTCGCAGGCTGGCGGTCGCTGTGAACGTGCACGGATCGTCGCGCACCTCGCGCTCGACCCACGACAGGTGAAAGCGTCGATCGAAGGCGAAGGCGTTCCGGACCGCGAGCGGACACCGAGCGAAGGCGACGGTGAGCGAGAGCACGTGCGCCGTCCAGAGATGCCCCTCTCTCAGGCAGAGCTCGCCCAGCTCGACCAGGCTCTTGTTCTTGGGGTTTCGGTGCGTCAGGACCGCGCCCAGGCCCAAGCCTCGCTTGAGCTGCTCTGCGACCGACTCTGCCGTCGCGGGCACGCCGAGGAGCCAATGGGATCCGTCCTCGAGCGTGATCGGCAGACCGCCCACGGCGACGATGCTGACCGGGGGAAGCGTGGCGAGCTCGGCCCTCAGATCGGCGAACATCAGCTCCTCACGTGGCGGCTCACACGGGCCAGCCGCTCGGCAGAGCGATCGCGGCGCGGCGCGCGCGGTTCCACTCGAGGAGCGCGCGGTCCGGCTCGGGGGAGGTCGAGAGGTTGTGCTCGAAGTCGGCCACCATCCAGCAGGTGAGCTCGAGGCTCGTGAGCGCCCTGTCGAAGCGCGCCTTCGGAGCGCCCACCAGACCGGCGCGGATCCACTCGGGCTCGGCCTTCATCGCGGCCCAGCACCGATCGACCATGCCTCGATCGGCCTCGAGCATCGGCGTGTAGTACTCGACCCACGCCATGGTCGCGGCGTCGTCCCTGGCCCACCGCGCGATCCAACGCTTGTGCAGCAGCTCCTCCACGCGGAGAGCGATCTGCAGCGTGCTCTTTCCGCGCATCACGCTCTGGGTCATCGGCACCGCGCAGCGACCGTCGATCCACGCGCGCAGCTCGGGAAAGCTCTCGTGCAGCCACTTCACGTACACGAACTCGCAGAGCGTGAGGACGACGATCTCGCCGCACATCTGCGCCTTCTTGTAGTCGCGGAAGTCTTCCTCGGAGTCGAGGTCGCCCGGATGCGGCAGCCCCCACAGCTGATGGAGGCAGTCGTGCACGCGGTAGATGATCGAGCGCATGCGCGACTCGTCGTCGGTGCGTCCGACACGCACGGTCGGTGGGATCTGGGTCCACCGCGGCGCCCAGCGGCACGGCGTCGCGCTCATCGTCGCGCCGGTCTCGAGGATGCGTGCGCGAATGCCCGCCCACGCTGGCGGGAGCACCCGGCGCGTGAAGTCCTCGATGTCGAGGATGTCGTACGCCGCGAGCCACTCGCGGAGGGCCGGCTGTTCGGCTTCGATGCGACCGAGCTGCCTCATGCGGCCTCCATGGTGGCACGAGCACGCCGCGCGCAGAGGCTCGAACCGCGGCTCGGCTAGAACGTTCCCAGCATCGCAGCGCCCACCTGATCACCGCTGACGACCGGCACCACCGTCACGTACGGCGTCGTCGTCGTGACCTCTTCGCTCGGCGTCGCGATGCCGACGATCAAGAGCACGAGGCCAGTCGTCTGCAGCACACCGTTCAAGATCAGCCACATGCCCCAGTAGTCCGAGTTGAAGCCGCTCGGCTGCACCGCGAGCTGCACCCACGGGCCGATCGCGGGGATGAGCGAGAAGCCACGGAACGTGTTCCATCGCTCGTCCGGCGGGCTTCCGTCGAACGGGTCGTCTCCTGCGGGCAGGCCGACGATGAAGTTGAAGACCCAGCCCACGCCGAGCAAGACAGCGCCCGGGATGATGAGGCCGAGGTTCGGGCGCGAGCGCGTCGTCGTCACGCTCTGCGCCTCCTGTGGCTGCATCAGCGTGGACTGCGGCTGTGCTTGGACCTGCGCTTGGACATATTGCGCGCTCGCGCGGCTCGCGGGCGTCAGGAACGCGGCCGAGACGAACAGGACGACGAGCGGGATCGCGAGACGATGCGTGTGGCTCATGTGGCCTCCCTCTTGGTGCAGCCCAAAGAGCAGGGCGTGTGCCGAACCTCGTGGATCCCCAGAAAATCCAAGGGTTTCGTCGACGACGCGCGAAGGTGCAGGCCAGCAGACCACACCCTGTCGTGCACGAGCAGACAGCGAAGGGCGCGCATGGCGGTGAGCAGGTGTGCCGTCCTGCGTTGCACACGACGCACACTGCGAACGCGTGGTGGCAGGCGTTCGTCGAGGTGCGTCGCCGGCGTGGCGCGCTCACGAGCGCGTGACGACGCTCAGCCCAGCTTCGCCGCGATCTGCTCCGCCGCGCGCGTCGCGATCGCCATGATCGTCAGCTGCGGGTTCACGCCGAGCGGTCCGCGCACCGTGCTTCCATCCACGAGGAACAGCCCCGGCAGATCATGGGTCTCGTGATCGAGGCCCACCACGCTCGTCTTCGGATCGGTGCCCATACGGCACGTGCCGAGTGGATGATAGGACGTGAGCAGGAGCTCGCTGACGCGCGGCTGGTGATCGACGAAGCGCTTCCACTGCGCCCGCGAGCGGTAGTCGTGTCCACCCGAGTACGTCGGCAACACGCGCTTGGCGCCCGCGGCCCAGCAGATCTCGCCCATCGCCACGGTGCCGCGGTGATAGAGCGCGACGTCCTCGGGCGTGAGGTTGTAGTGCACGGTCGCGATGCCCTCGGGATCCGCAACGACGCGGCCCGTGCCGTGATCGGCGATGAGGATGCCGAAGGTCGCCGCGTGCGACATCGAGTTCATGATCTCGACGAGCGCATCGCCGACGAACGGCGTCATGATGGGCCCGAAGTTCGCGTCGGGCTGCGCGGCGGTGAGGAGGATGCCGTCCTTCACGAACTCGTCGCAGCCGTAGCCCTGCGGGATCGATCCCTTGCCGTCGAGCACCTCGTCGAACATGGCCGCGAGGCCGCCCGAGGGATGCAGCGTGAGGTTCTTTCCGACCTGACCGCTCGAGTTGCAGAGGCCCTGTCGCTGGAGGAACAGCGGCGTCGGGATCGCGCCGCCCGCGAACACCACGGCCTTGCCGCGCACGCGGATGGTGTTGCCGTTCGGCGCCGCGCCCTCGATGCCCACCGCGCGCCCATTCTCGATCAGCACGCGATCGGCGCGCAGCTTGGTGAAGAGCATCGCGCCTCTCTCGAGCGCGGGCGGTACGTACGAGATGTTGGTCGATCGACGAGCGTCGGTGCGGCAGCCGAAGTCGCAGAAGCCCGAGCCCTCACAGCCAGGCGCGTTGCGGTTGAGCACGAAGTGGCTCCAGCCGTGCGCGTCGCAGCCACGCTGGAAGACCTCTTGGATCTTGCCGATGTAGCGACGATCCGCGGGCTCGACCTGGAGGATGCGCTCGACCCGCTCGAAGTAGGGCTCCATCACCGACGGCGTGAACGCGTCGCTGTGCATCTCCTCGCACCAGCGGTCGAGCACCCAGTCGGGCGTGCGGAACGAGGTGCCGCCATTGACAGCCGTCGAGCCGCCCACGAGGCGACCGATGAACAGCGGGATGACGTTGTTCCCCAGCGAGACGCCGCCTCGGTAGAAGTTCTGGTGCGCGTGCACCGAGCTGCCGGTGAACTCGTCGCGCCGCACGAGGCGACCCTCTTCGACGAACACCACCGCGTAGCCGCGCTCCGCGAGCTCACGTCCGACGACGGCGCCGCCTGCGCCCGTGCCGACGACCACGACCTCGCACTCGACGTCCTCCTCGTCCGTGTACGTCGAGGCGTCGATCACCTGCGAGGCCCAGCGCACGGGCTCGAGGTTCTGGACCACGTTGAGCTTGCCGCCGAGGCTCTCGTAGACCTCCTTGCGATCGAAGTGCGCGAACTTGATCGGGAAGGCGAAGGCCTGGATCACGGCGCTCAGCGTGGGGTCACGGTTCCAGCGCGTGAGCAGGGCCTGCTGCTTGTCACGCGAGAGGTTGCGGAAGCGGTGCCCCGTGTGCGCGATCGCGAGGTGATCGAGGGCGACGGCGGCCTTGGACCACATCGGCGCGAGGTAGCTGTGCGTGTGCTCGAGCAGCTCCGCAGCCACACGCAGCGTGTCTTCGTCCGCGCGGCGAACGTTGCCGCCACCGGGCACGATCGCCTCGGCCAGGGCGAGCGCAGAGCGCCACGCGGACGGATCGATCGCCGACCGATCGGCGGGATGGGGCGCGCTGGCGGGCACCGTGGGGTGTGAGACCTTCGTGGACCCCGAACGGCGGGGGGAACGCGGGACCTCGAGCATGCCGGCGAGTATGGGAGTGGGTCGGCCGATCGGCCAGTTTTGCCCCCGCGCCAGGGACCGTGCGATCGGGGAGGCCCTCGCTCGGCCTGCGCAGCCCGGCAACCTGCGTGGCCGCTCGGGTACGATGCCCGCGCATGAAGCGGGTGATCCTCGTCGCGCTGCTCGGGCTCGGTGGCTGCATCACGGTGGCGCCGCCGCCGATCGTGACCTCGCCGCCCGCGGAGAGCCGCCTCGTGATGGTGGTCGGCGATCGTGCCGACGCGCTCGGGTGGACGACGAGCGCGCCCGAGCAGGGCATGGTGCGCGTCCGCATGCACGACGGGCGCGATCTCGTCGTGCGCGAGGCGGGGATCTCTGCGCCGCGTCTCGAGGAAGGACGCTGGGTGTTGCGTCGCGCGGCCAACGGCCTCGAGCCTGCGGAGATCGTGTCGGGCATGGACGCGTTCCTCGAGGTGCGCCCGCGCGGCGCGGCCTCGAGCATCATCCCGATCGGTGAGGTCGTCGGCATCCTGCACGAGCCGCCCGCTGCGCCGCCCCAGCAGGTCGTGACGGCGCCCGAGCCACCGCGAGGTCGCATGGCGGATCTCGTCGAGCTGGGCGAGAGCCCCGACGTGCGTGCAGGCCGTGCGATGTCGTGCAGCAACGGCACGGTGCACGTGCTCCTCGGCAACGGTCGCGAGCTCGACGTGCCCGAGGCGCGTGTACGTGACCTGCGCGTGATCGTCGGCCAGCCGGTCACTGCGTTCTGGGAGGGCACGGCGTACCCCGCGCACGTCGCGGGCGTGCGCGGTCGAGAGGCGCGCATCGCGTGGGACGACGGCTCCGACACGCCCGAGCAGTGGGTGCAGCTCTCGATGCTCGATCGCATCCTCGGCCCGCCACCAGAGCGCGCGACGCTCACCGCGTGTCGCGCGAGCGGCCCGGTCGCCGTGGAGATCGGACAGACGGTGCGTGTCGGTCCCCTGCTCGCCTGCGAAGGCAACGTGCGCGTGGTGCAGGCGCGCGATGGGATCGTGCGCCTCGTGGAGCCCCAGGCTTCGACGCGCGCGCGGCTCTCGATCGGCGACCGTGTGGAGGCGCTGTGGAACCACGACACGCCGTACGCGGCGCAGGTCGTGACGATCGGAGAGCGCATCCACGTGCGCTGGGAAGATGGAAGTGAGAGCGACGTGGACCCGAACGACATCGTCTCGTACGTGCGCACCGAGGATCGTCCGAGCACCAACGTCGAGTGCCCGACCGCCACTCCCACGTCGCCCGCGCAGGGAGAGCCATAGCTCGCCCGGTCAGCGCCGGCGTCGACCGAAGACGCGTGTGTCCCGCGTTCCGTCGGCGGCGAGGCTCGAGAGGAGCCGCGAGAAGAACCCGTCGGGTGAGCTCGCGCGCGCTTCGTCGATCGCGCGCTGTTGGTTCGATCCCGGCGGTGAGGCGAACGACGTGCGCTCGACCGGAGCGCTCGCGCCCATGCCTCCGACGGCGTGCTCGATCGCCTCGCTCTCGCCCCGGTCGAGGAACACTCCTCCGCACTCCGCGCAGTGATCGATCTCCACCTTCTCGTCGCCGTGACCGATCGCGTAGACGTCGAGCGTGCGGCGGTCGTGCGTGGTGCTCGGGCACACGAGCTCGCCCGCGCCGATCTTCGTGGCGCGCCCGTCCCGCACGAGGAACGTCGGATCACTGTCGGCGCCGTGGAGCGCCATGCCTTCACCTGGATCGAGGAAGATCCCGCCGCACTTCGGGCACACGTCGATCGTCGCGAACGGCTTCTTCACCTGCTCGAACGCGACCTGACACCGAGGGCAACTGCGACTCATGCGAACCTTCCGTTCTCGAGGGCGGGAACCCAGTCGGCGGTGGGAGGCGCGGGACGATCAGTGATGAACGGACACCGTGTACTCGCCCGTGGCGGAGTCTGCGTAGCTCGTCACGTGCACCGTGTAGCGGCCGCCCTCGGAGCTCGGGACGTCGATGCGCGAGTTGAGCGCCATGCCGGGGAAGTCGTCGTTCTCGAGCGACTGACCGCTCGGGGTGCCCACGCGAACGATGGTGTCGAAGTATCCCGACATCAGCTCCACCGTGAACCGCTCACCGGGGCCGACGTCGAACGCGTACGTGTCGTAGTAGCGCGTGCCCTCGCGGCGATCGTTCGGGCCCAAGCTGCCGCTCCACTGGATAGGCGCGCTGCCGAGCGTCGCGACGTCCGTGTCGCCGCCTCCCGCGCTGCCCGCCATGCCCAACCCGAAGATGCCAGCGAGGCAGCAGAAGCCTCCGCCGAAGAGCGTCACGATCGCGCCGCCCGCGATCATGAGCCACGGCGTCGCGCTCGACGATGCCGCGACAGACGGCGCCACGCTCGGGCCCGGTGTGGGGTACGAGCCCGCGGGTGGTGTCCCGATCGCGCCCACGCCCGCGATCGTGGGAGGGGTAGCGACGTTGCGCGCGAGATCGAGCGCGGGGCCCGTCGGTGTCACCATCGCCGCGGTGGGCGGCATCGGTGTCACGCTCATCGCGCCCGTGGCTGCGTAGCTCGCAGCGCTCCGTCCCGGCGCCATGGGCGCAGGGCTCATGTGGCCGGTCATCGGTCCGGTCATCGGGCCGACGCTCGACGGGCTCGACGGAGGTGTCATCGAGCCCGAGAGCGGCGACACCTGCGACGCTGCTCGACCACGTGCGCGACGGAGCTCGTCGAGCAGCACCTGCGCGTCGCGCGGCCGATCTTCGGGTCGCTTCTGGAGACAGCGATCGATCAGATCGGAGAGCACCTGCGGGATGCCGGGCGCGACGGTCATCACCGGTCGGTGCGCGGACGTGACAGCGGCCGCGATGATCGATCCCGCCGCCTCGCCGGGGAAGGGTGTCTCGCCCGAGAGGATCTCGTAGAGCATGGCGCCGAGCGACCACACGTCCGCGGGGAAGCTCGCCTCGCGCGCGTTCATCGCCTGCTCGGGCGCCATGTAGTGCGGCGTGCCCATCGCGATGCCGGTCTGCGTGACGCTCGGCGTCGAGGTGTCGAGCTCTCGCGCGATCCCGAAGTCGAGGATCTTCACGACCTCCGCGCCGTCGCGACGACGATGCACGAAGACGTTCTCGGGCTTGAGATCGCGGTGCACGATGCCGCGCGCGTGTGCGGCCGCGAGCGGCTCGAGCATGTGGTCGTAGAGGTCGAGGAGCTGCTCGCGACCCGCCGGGTTCTGCTTGGGATCGATGCGCGCGATGCGCTCGCGAAGGGTCTCGCCCTGGAGGAGCTCCATCGCGACGAACAAGAGGCCGACCTTCTCGTCGTAGCCCGCGTCGAAGATCTCGACGATGCCGTCGTGCCCGATCTGCGCAGGCGCCGACACCTCACGAAGGAACCTCTGTCGCTTCGTCTCGTCGCGCGCGACCTCGGGCGCGAGCAGCTTCAGCGCGACGACGCGCCGTGAGAGCAGGTGCACCGCCTCGTGCACCGAGCCCATCCCGCCCTCCGCGATCTTCTTGATGATCTCGTAGCGGCCACCCACGACGGTCTTGGGCTGGAGCACGCGCGCATCCTAGCTGAGAGAGCGAGAAAGAATCCCCGTGCTTCGAGTCGGGCCGCGGCGGAGGGGGGTCCGATGCTCAAACATCCTCGGCCTTCGGCCTGCGGAACTCGCCCTGGACCCCCCACCACCGCGTCCCTTCACGCCGTGAGTCGATTGCTTCTCGCTCCCTGAGTTTCACGCGTCCGAGCAAGGGCTGACGAGTCATGAATGTCTGGCACGGCAGGTGCGACTCACCACGACGTGACCTCGACGCGGAACAGACCGGCACACCTCGAGGTCTCGCGGAACGCTGCGCTGTGGACTGCGATCGTGTCGCTCGCGATCGTTTGCGTCTCGCCGTGTGTCGCACGCGCACAGGGTCGCGATCTCGCGGAGCCGTTCGAGCCTGTGCCGAGCGCGCACGAGACTGCGCTCGATCTCCACGTGGGCACCGTCGCCCCGCTCTTCGTGGGCGGTGGCGTGCGCCTCAGTCTGCCTGCGCAGCTCGTCGTCGGCGTGCTCGCGGGCGGTGTGCCCGACGCGTATGCCGAGGTCTTCAGCGGCGCCGCCGACGCGTACGGCGCAGGCCCCGGCGTGTCGGAGCTCGTGCGTCGCTTCTTCGGCGGCGCGTTCGTCCTCCGTGTCGAGGCCGGCGTGCGCCCCGTCGTCGGTCAGGGCTTCGAGCTTCTGGTCCACTACACGGCGCTGATCTCCGAGCCCGTGCTCTCGACAGCGTCGATCGACGAGATCGCAGGGCAGCCGCTGCCGTGGGACGGAGCGACGTCGATGCGCATGAACGGCGTGCTGCACGGCTTCGGCGGAGAGCTCGGCTGGGCGATCGTGCCGATCGATGGGCTCGTGATCCGCGCCTCGCTCGGCCTCACGTACTTCGCCGCCGCGGGCATCCGGCTGCAGGTGCCGCAGACGATGCGCGCCTCGGGCGACGTGGTGCAGCAAGCGGAGCAGCGCATCGCGAGCACCTTCACGACCTACGGCATCGTGCCCTACGCCGCGATCCTCGCAGGCTGGCGGATCGAGTGAGACTGGCGCATCGAGTGAGAGTCCGTGACGGACGCCGACCCCGGCGGCCACCCTCGTGAGCGGGACCGTCGCACTGCCGTTCCCTGCTTCGTCTCCGACAGGTAGCTTCTCGCCATGAGCCGCGTCCTCGATCGACCCGATCCGCTGAGCGCCGAGGCGCGAGGCGAGGAGCTGAAGAAGGCACGACCCAAGTCGCTGCCGATCGCGCCGATGGCGTTGCCCGCGCGGCGCCAGCTGCCGCTCCATCCCGAGTCGCGCGCGATCGACCAGCGGATCCGACCGCTCTATGCGGTCTGGGAGATCACGCTCGCGTGCGATCTCGCGTGTCGTCACTGCGGATCACGCGCAGGCCAGGATCGACCGGACGAGCTCTCGACCGAGCAGTGCCTCGATCTCGTCGATCAGATGGCGGGCCTCGGTGTGCGTGAGGTCTCGGTCATCGGGGGCGAGGCCTACCTGCGCGAGGACTGGGTCGACATCATCCGTCGCATCCGCTCGCACAACATGATGGCGCTGATGACCTCGGGCGGCCGCGGCTTCACGCCCGAGCGCGCGAAGGCAGCGGCCGAGGCCGGCCTCCAGAGCGTCAGCATCTCGATCGACGGCGACGAGGAGACACACGATCGGCTCCGAGGCGTGAAGGGCAGCTACCGCGCGGCGATCGCGGCGCTCCACAACCTCCGCGCGGCGGGCATCAAGGTCTCCGTCAACACGCAGATCAACCGCTTGAGCATGCCGTTCCTCGGCGACGTGCTCGAGCTGCTCGGCGAGATGAAGTGCCACAGCTGGCAGATCCAGCTCACCGTCGCGATGGGTCGCGCGGCCGACGAGCCCGAGGTGCTGCTCCAGCCGTACGACCTCCTCGAGCTCTTCCCGCTGCTCGCGAAGCTCAAGGAGCGATGCGACGAGCTCAAGGTGCGCATGTGGCCAGGCAACAACCTCGGCTACTTCGGACCGTACGAGAGCGTGCTCCGTGGGCAGATGCCGCGCGGTCACATGTACTCGTGCGGCGCGGGACGATCGACGCTCGGCATCGAGGCCGATGGCTCGATCAAGGGCTGCCCGTCTCTTCCGACCGAGGCGTGGGTCGGCGGCAACATCCGCGATCACTCGCTCAAGGACATCTGGGAGCGGGGCGGGCCGCTGCGCTACACGCGCGACCGCACCGTCGAGGATCTCTGGGGCTACTGCCGCACTTGCTACTACGCCGACGAGTGCCGCGCGGGCTGCACGTGGACGGGCTTCGTGCTGTTCGGCAAGCCCGGCAACAACCCCTACTGCCACCACCGCGCGCTCGAGCACCAGCGCGAGGGCAAGCGCGAGCGTGTGGTGAAGCTCGAGGACGCGCCGGGCCTTCCCTTCGATCACGGCAAGTTCGACGTGATCGTCGAGCCGATGCCCAGCGCGGGCGCGAGCACGGATCCGACTTCCACGGAGTGAGCGACTCACGGCATCCTAGACGCCTCGGAGCATTCTCATGACCCTTCGTCCTTGTGGTTCGTGTGGCCGTCACGTGCGCGTGAGCGAGAACGCGTGTCCCTTCTGTCGCGCGTCGATCGATCCGACGCCGACTCCGCCGAGCGCGCGCGTGGTGGGCCGCCTCGGCCGCGCTGCGATCTTCGCGTTCGGCGCCGCGGCGACGACCGTCGCTGTCGCATCGAGCGAGGGTTGCTCGACCACCACCACGCCGCCCGACGCGGCGGACGTGGTCGACACGGGCGGTCCCATGCCGCTCTACGGCGGCGCGCCCGACACGGGCCCGGAGAACGACGACGCGGGCATCTCGCCGCCCTACGGCACTCCGTCGGAGGACGCGGGCACCGACGCGGGCCTCGCGGCGATGTACGGCAGCCCGCCGCAGGACGCGGGTGTGGACGCAGCGGATCCGATCGCGCCTGCGTACGGAGGCCCACCCGATCCGCCCGACGCGGGCACGGACGGTGGTGGCGTCGCGCCGCTCTACGGCGGATCGCCGGGCAGCTGATCACCGACATCGAAGCGGAGACACGACATGAGCTTGCGACCTTGTGAGGGCTGCGGACGACACGTTCGCAACACCGAGACGACGTGCCCGTTCTGCGCGAGCGCGCTCGCGGTCACGCCCGAGCGAACCGCCGTCGTGCTGCCTCGCGCAGGCCGCGCCGCGATCATGGCCTTTGGTGCGATCGCCTCGGCCAGCACCGTCGGATGTGGGGGCGTCGCGCCCGCCTACGGAACGCCTGCACCGGACGCGGGGCCCGCATCCATCGATGCAGCGCCGTCGGTCGAGGACGACGCGTTCGTCATGGGCGGCACCGACGCCGCGTATGGCGGTCCGCCGCTCGATGCTGCCGTCAGCGACACCTCGATGGCCGAGTCCGACACGGGTGGAGGCACGAACCTCTACGGTGGGCCGCCCACCGAAGATGCGGGCGGACAGACGGACACCGGCGAGGGCGGTGCCGTCCCGCTCTACGGCGGTGCGGGCATCTGATCGCTGCATGCGATCGCCGCATGGGTTCGCGAGCCGGCGCGGCATTCCTGACACACACCTGACATCGGACAGGCGCACGCTCGCTTCGTGAACGACAGCTCGTCGTCCCGCGAAGAGGAATCCATGCGCCTTCATCACCATCCGTTCTCGTCCAACGCGCGTCGCGCGGTCATGACCGCCCACCATCTCGCGGCGCACCACGCAGGCGCGCCGAAGGTCGAGCTCGTGCTCGTCGACCTCGGCAAGGGCCAGCAGCGCTCGCCCGAGTACCTGAAGCTCAATCCGATGGGTCGGGTTCCGACGCTCGAGGACGGGGACTTCGTCCTCACCGAGTCGCAGGCGATCATGATCCACCTCGCCCAGAGCACGCCCGATCAGACCGTGTATCCGAGCGAGCTTCGCGCACGGTCCCGCGTGAACCAGTGGCTGTTCTGGTGCGCGCATCACTTCGCGCCCGCGGTCGCGGTGCTCAACTGGGAGCGCGTGGTGAAGTCGCTCGTCGGTGCGGGCCCCGAGGACGCGAACGAGATCGCGCGAGGCGAGCGCCTCGTGGCGGAGAACCTCCGCGTGCTCGATCAGCACCTCGAGGGTCGTGCGTTCCTCTCGGGCGACGCGCTCACGCTGGCGGATCTGTCGGTGTCCACACCGCTCATGTCGATCGGCCCCGCGAGGCTCCCGATCGAGAACAGCAAGAACGTGCTGCGCTGGTTCGCGTCGATCCAAGAGCTACCGGCCTGGAAGGCCACGAGCTGACGGGTCCTTCGGCTATCGTTCGCGCATGGCACCGAGCACGGCGACGGACGTGGAGGTGGGGCTCGACGCGCTCTCCGACGCGATCGAGGCGGGCGACGCACGCGAGTCCCTGCGTCTCGCAGGCATCGTCTCGATCGCGATCAAGAACGGCGTCGGAGGTGCGCCGTTCGTGGCGCGCTTCCTCGACGGTCTCGATCGCACACCGTCGGAGGGCGCCAAGCTCTGTCTGTGGCAGGCCTTGCTGGTGCACGCGGGTCGGCAGCGAGACGAGGGGCTCCTCCGAGAGCTCCTCGTCCTGCCGATCGCCGAGCGCGGCCTGGACGGGTTCTCGTTCCAGAAGGTGCCCGCGTCCTTCGTGAGCGTCGTCGCCGAGGTGGCGATCCTACCGACCGCTTCTCCGAGGCTCCGGTACGGAGCGACCGTGTTCCTCGGCCACCAAGCGCGCGCACACGGTGTGCCGCTCGAGCCCGCGCGCGACTTCCTGGTGTCCTGCCTGGGCGACCGCGCGGTGGCACCGAAGAAGAGCGCCGCCAAGCGCGCCGAGCTGCTCCTCGTCGGCTTGGGTGGCGCGCCGGCACCGCCTTGGTCGGGCCCGAAGAAGCGCGCACCGACGCGGTGACGTCCCTCGACGTCGCGCGTCGCTGCACTACGTGCTCACGGGCTCGAGCCCGGGGTCATCGTGAGGCGCGGGTGAGGCGATCGGCGATCGCGAGGCCGAGGCCGCGAGCTTCGGGGAGCTCGACGACGATCACGTCGAGCCCCTCGCCGTCGAGCGCGCGCAGCGTGGCGTAGAGATCACGTGCGAGCGCAGCTTCGTTCGTCGACATCGTGATCGATCGATCGGCGTGGGTGGCGCCGCGCGCGAGGCTCGCGACGCGCAGGCCGCTCGCTCGGGCGTGTGCGATCGCGTCGTCGATCGTCTCGCGCGTCGCGATCACGACGCGCGCGCGCGGCGCGTAGTGCGAGGCCATCATGCCCGGCGCGCGGGAAGGACCTTCGGTGGCGAGCGGGACGGGCGCGCCGAGCACCTCCTCGATCAGCTCGCGCGGGATGCCGCCGACGCGGAGGATCGAAGGCCCCGCGTCCGCGGCCGCGCAGTCGACGATCGTCGATTCGAGCCCCACCTCGCACGAGCCACCGTCGAGCACGCCGACGTCTTCTCCCTCGAGATCGGCGTGCACGTGCGCGGCCGTCGTGGGGCTCACCGATCCGAAGCGGTTCGCCGACGGCGCGGCGATGCCAGCGTGTGATTCGCCACGCGCGAGGGAGAGCGCCTCGATCAGCGCGATCGCCAGCGGATGCCGCGGCACGCGCAGACCCACCGTGTCGCGTCCGCCCGTCACGGCGTCGCTCACGTGATCGGCGCGCGGCAGGATGAGCGTCAGCGGGCCGGGCATCAGCACGTCGGCGAGGCGTCGCGCGAACGGCGGGATCGTGCGCGCCCAGTGCGCGAGCGCGTCGACGTGCGCGAGGTGCACGATCAGCGGGTGCGTGGTCGGGCGTCCCTTCACCGCGAAGATGCGTCTCACCGCCTCGGGCTGGTGTGCGTCCGCGCCGAGGCCGTACACGGTCTCGGTCGGGATCGCGACGAGCCCTCCGCGCGCGAGCACCTCCGCGCCGCGCGCGACGTCGACCGTGTACGTCATCGCGCGCTCACTCCGCGACGGCGGGGGCGGGCGGCCGCGTCGAGGATGCGCTCGCGACGCTGATGGGTCGATCGCCGCTCACGCCCTCCGTACGCTCGTGCGCGTCGCCGTCCGACGCCGCGGTGGCCTCGGACTCGTTCGTCTCGCTCGCGGTCGAGGCGGGATCGATCGTCGCGCCTTCGCCCGCGTCGGTGTCGATCGAGGGCGGTCGCTCGCTTCGTCGTCCGCCGCGCCGCTTGGCCTCTTCGATGAGCGGCAGGATGTACGGGTAGCCAACCTGCATCGTGTCGAGCTCGGGATCGATCTGCGCGCAGAGCCAGAACGACATCACCACGGCGCGCTCGAGGTAGAACCAGCCCTGCGGGTACTCGACCGACTTCATGAGCTCCCGCAGCTCGTCGCGTGCGACCTCGGGATCGACGAGCGCCTCGAGCTCGCGCTGGTTCGCGCGCATCAGCGCGCCGGGCGTCCGGTCCTTGATGCGCAAGAGCTTCTCGAAGTAGCTCTGCACCGTCTTCTCGAGCAGCTCGCGGTTCGCTTCCTTCGACGCGAAGCCCATCTGGAAGAAGCCGTCGAGGAGGCGCGCGCCGTCCTGCTCCATGAGGCCGCCGATGACCTCGATCATTCCGTCGACCATCGGCTGCTCGACCTCGCTGATCGCGCCGAAGTCGAGCACCACGAGCTTGGGCCTCCGCGGGTTGCGGCCTGGCTGCACGAGGAAGTTCCCGGGGTGGGGATCGGCGTGGAAGAAGCGGTCGATGAAGATCTGCTTGTAGAAGCTCTCGACGAAGCGGATGGCGACGGCGCGCGGCTCGATGTTCTGCGCCTTGATCTCCTCGATCTTGTTGATCTTCGTGCCCTCCATGAAGGTCATGGTCAGCACGTCGCTCGAGGACAGCTCGGTCACCACGCTCGGGAAGAGAACGTCCTTCTCGCGCGCGAAGTTCTGCTTCATGCGCGCCATGCAGCGCGCCTCGTGCTCGTACTCGGTCTCGCGACGAAGCAGATCGAGCAGCGACTCGTACACGCGCTCGAGGCCGCGCACCGGCACGAACCACTGGTAGACCTGCACCGCCAGGTAGATGACCTGCACGTCCACGGCGATCACGTCGCGGATGCCGGGATAGAGGACCTTCACCGCGACCTTGCGTGGCTCGCCGCCGGGCGTCTCGGGAGGCAGCCACGCGACGTGCACCTGCCCGAGCGAGGCCGCCGCGAGCGGCGTCTCGTCGAAGCGCTCGAAGCAGTCGTGCGGGAGCTTGCCGAGGCTCTCGAAGAACGCGCGCTCGATGGTCGCGTAGGGCTGCGGCGGCACGGCGTCTTGCAGCTGCTCGAGCTCCTTGGTGAACGCGCGCGGCAGGAACCCGCCCATGATCGAGAGGATCTGGCCGAGCTTGATGTACACGCCGCGCAGCTCGAGCATGCCGCCGAGCAGGCGCTTGGCGTTGCGCTGATCGAGGCGCTTGCGCCGCCGCTTCACCCAGTCCGGGAGCTCTTGGTACTCGCGGCCCGTGGTGGGGTCCTTCTCCCACCGCTCCACGAGCAGCGTGAGCCCGTACTGCGCGAGGTAGCTGAAGAAGATGAGCCCGAAGACCCAGAGCGCGCGCACGAGACGGAGGAAGAGCGTCACGCGTCGCTGCTCGTCGGGACCGCGTCGCGCGGGATGCCGGCCGCGGGCGTTCGGAGCGGAGGGGGCAGCGAGATGCGGGGCTCGGGGTCGCCGCCGGCAGCGAGCTCGACGAGCTCGTCGTGATGCTGGTCGGCGTAGTACGCGAGGATGTGCATGGCGTCCGCGAGCTCGCTCTCGTCGAGCTGCGCGCTCGGGTACTCGACGGAGAGGACCACGTCGAGGTCGTCGTCGATCGAGAGCTTGGCCATCATGAGGATCTGGTTGAGGCTCATCATCCGCAGGTAGAGCCGGTGCGCTGTGGCTTCGTCCGCGGGGGACTTGAGGAACGGGATGATGGCGCAGACCACGTAGCCGGCCGGATCGACCTGGAGGTGAAAGGTCATGCGACGGCCGCCCGCGAGCAGCTGACCTCGGTACGTGAGCTCGGCGATGCGCCGCACGTCGTACCCCTCGCCGAGGAGGACGTGCTTGATGCCGTCGTCGGTGAGCTGCACCCGGCTCATGAGGGCATCGACCGTAGCCGAAAGCCTGCGAGCGGGACAGGCCGTTGACACCGTCACGAGGCGGGTGTTACGCGGACGTGTCTTCGGCGGGCTCTGCTCGCCGATGCGAAGCGCCGAGGCGGCGACGAGAGGTCCGTGATGAAGACGACGATGCAGGTGTTGGGGTTGGCTCTTGCGCTGATGTCGACCGGCTGCGGCGGTGGCCGCACCACGGCGTTCGACGAAGGCACCACCTCCTCGGATCAACCGGTGACGGCCGACGCCCAGTCCCGCCACGACGCGCTCGTGGCGCAGGGCGACGCCGCCTTCGCGAACCGAGGCGACGAGGCGCAGGTGCGGGCCGCGATCGACGCGTACTCGCAGGCCGTCGAGGCGGTGCCGAGCGCGTACGAGACCTACATCCGCCTGGCCCGCGCGCAGTACTTCCTCGCGAACGGCCACATGGAGTTCAACCCCGAGCTCGATGCCGAGACGACGGCGATGTACCAGACCGCGATCACGTCGGCCGAGCGCGGCATCGCGGCCCTCTCGCCCCAGTTCGCAGAGCAGTTCCGCTCGACGGGCCAGTTCGCGAACGGCCTGCCGCAGCTCGACAACCGCGCCGTCGGCCTCATCTACTGGCGCAGCTCGGCCCTCGGTCGCTGGGCGCGCCGCGACGGCTTCGCCACCGTGCTCGCGTACAAGGACGAGATCCGCGCCTCGATGACGCGCTGCCTCGAGCTCGATCGCGAGTACTTCTTCGGCGGCCCCGATCGCTACTTCGGCGCGTTCTTCGCTGTCGCGCCCTCGTACGCGGGCGGTGACCTCGAGCGCTCGCGCCAGCACTTCGACTACTCCATCTCGCGCTTCCCCGGCTACTTCGGCACGCACGTGCTCTACGCCGTCGAGTACGCGGTGAAGACCCAGGATCGCGCGCTCTTCACGCGCGAGCTCCAGTGGGTCATCGACAACGATCCGAACATGCTCCCCGACGTGGCCCCCGAGAACGTCGTCGAGCAGCGCAAGGCGCGCGAGGCGCTGGCCCGCGCCGACGAGCTCTTCGAGTGAGGCGAGCCTCCGCGTGAGGCGACGCGCGGTGCCGCGCGTGAATCGAACCCAACTCCCTCTCGTCAGGAGCCCGTCATGAAGTCAGCGCACGTCTCGAGCTCAGCGCATCGGCACCTCGCCTTGGTGCTCACCGGCCTCTCGGCCTTTCTCTCGCTGCTGTTCGTGGCGGGCGAGGCGCATGTCGCGGACGCGCAAACGACCGCCCCCGCGGCCGCCACGCTGCGCATCGGCACCGTGGCTCCCGAGGGCACGCCCTGGGAGAAGCAGCTCAAGGGCCTGCGCACGCACATCGAGCGCGAGAGCGGTGGGCGCGTGAAGGTGCGCCTCTTCATGGGCGGCTCGCTGGGCGGCGAGAAGGCGCTCGTGCGCCGCGTGTCGCAGGGCACGCTCGAGTGCTTCGCGGGATCGACGGCCGCGCTCGGCTCGGTCGTCGAGGAGCTCAACGTCATCGAGGCCCCGTACCTCTTCGACGACGTCGCGGCGGCGGATCGCGCGCTCGACGGGCCCGCGCTCCCGATCGTGCGCAGCGCGCTGACCGAGCACGGCTTCACGTTCGGCATCTGGGCCGAGAACGGCTTCCGCTCGTGGTTCACGCGCGATCGTCCGATCCGCACGCCCGCCGATCTCCGAGGCCTCCGCATGCGCTCGCAAGAGGCCTCGGTGCACCTCGAGACCTACCGCGCGTTCGGCGCCACGCCGAACCCCATCGACGTCACGAACGTGCTGACGAGCCTCCAGACCGGCGCCGTCGATGGCTTCGACAACACACCGCTCTTCGCGTTCGCCACGTCCTGGTACCAGGCAGCACATCACCTGAACCTCAGCCAGCACAGCTACCAGCCGGGCATCGTCGTCTACTCGAACCAGTGGCTGAGCGCACAGCCCGCCGACATCCAGCAGATGCTCACGAACCTCCCGGCGAGCATCACGACGGACGGCCGCAACGGCGTGCGCCGCATGGATCCCATCCTGATCCAGAACCTCGAGCGCGCGGGCATCACGGTGCATCGACCGACGGCTGCCGAGCGTCAGCAGTTCGCAGCGATCGGTCGTCCCCTCCAGGATCGCGTGGCCGGCAGCGCGGGCACGCACGGTCGTGATCTGCTGCGCGCGCTTCGAGGTCGCTGAGGCGCTCTCTCGTCGATCGGCGCCCTCACCGAAGGCCCGCTCCGGCGGGCCTTCGCCGTTCCGTCACGCCTCGAGCTCGTCGAGGCGTACGTCCACGTAGTGACGCAGGTCCTTGGGCCAGCGCGCGACGTGCTCGCGGACGCCGCCCGCATCGCCTTGGTAGAGCGCGCGCATCGCATCCTCGAAGCGCGGACGATCGCCCGCCACCGCGGTCATCACGCGCCCGATCGCCTCGCGGCTGCGCTGTGCACGCTGCTTGGCGGGCTCGCGCTTCATCGCCTCCTCGACGATGCGGCGTAGGGCGGCCGAGGCGCCGTTCGGCTGCTCCTCGAGCCAGCTCCAGTGACGCGGAAGGAGCGTCACCTCGCGCGGGACGACACCGAGCTTGGGCCGCCCGACGCGTCCCGCCGTGTCTGGCGCCTCGCGCTCGAGCGCGACCTCGAGCGGGCCGCGGAGGTCGAGCTCGATCTGCTTGCCGCTGCCCTCCTCGAAGAAGAGCACGGGCTCGTCGGCGTCGACGTGTGCCTTGGCCGCGGTGATGACGTCCCGCAGCGCCCCACGCGCGAGGAGCTTGGGACCGAGGAACGCCGAGTGGGTCGAGGTCATGCGCGGAGTTTTACCCGGATTCAACTCGGCGTCCATATCATCCGGGTAAAAAAGCGGGCTCAGGTGATCAGGCCGACCAGCGCGAGGGCGAGGGCGACGAAGAGCGTCACGCGCGTGGCGCGTTCGCAGCGCTCGGGGCCGAGCTGCGCGCGCACGTGCTCGCCGAGGTGGTTGCCCGACACGAGGAAGATCGCGAGCACCAGCGAGGTGCCGAGCGCTGCGCCACCGAGGAGGCCCGAGAGGCCGTAGCCCGCGAGGCGACCGAGGTGCAGCACGATCGCGATGAACGACGCCGTCGCGATCAGCGCCTCGCCCGAGAGGCCGCCTGCGACGAGGAGCGGCGCGACCATCACGCCTGCGCCCGACGTCGCCGCGACGGTGCCCGCGCCGAACGCGACCGGCACCATCCACTGCGGCTTCGGTCGGAGCTCGAGGTAGCCGTAGGTGCGCGCGAGCGCGAGCACGTTGACGAGCACGAGCAGGATGGCGAGCAACGTCTCGGGCATCGCGACGCTGAGGAAGCCGCCCACGAGCGCGCCGGGAAGGGCGCCGATCACGAACTGTTTCGCGACGGTCTTGTCGATGTGCTTCCGGTGACGGGCGCTGCGGTGCAGGTTGCCGATCAAGAGCGCGGGCGCTGTGGTGGCGAGCGCGACGTGCGGCCCGACGAAGAGCGAGAGCACGGCAACGAGCGCGATGCCGCCGCCCATGCCGGTGACCGTCGAGAGCGCGCCCGCCGCGAGCCCTCCCACTGCGAGGCCGACGAAGGAGAGGAGGTCCATGGGCCACGAAGGTGCGTCGAGCCGACGACGCGCGCCCATCGATGAATGAGCACGGAACGATAACGAACGACTATGATGCTCGGATGCTCGACGTCTTCCGCTATGTCGTCGCGATCGCCCGTCACGGCACGATCACCGCGGCAGCGCGCGAGGCGGGCATCTCGCAGCCCGCGCTCACGACGGCGCTGCGTCGGCTCGAGTCGCAGCTCGAGACCACCCTCTTCATCCGAGGTCGCAAGGGCGCCGAGCTGACGGCGGCGGGACGAGCGCTCCTTCCGCACGCGGAGCGCGCGATCGGCGCCGTCGAGACGGGCGTGCGCGCGGTGCGCGAGGTGGAAGGCCTGTCGCGCGGCGAGGTACGCGTGGCCGCGGGCGCGACCGTGTGCACCTACGTGCTGCCGCCCGTGATTGCGTCGTTCCGCAAGAAGCACCCGGGCATTCGCTTCGCGGTGACCGAGAGCACGCAGGACGAGGCGATGGACGCGCTCGAGAAGGGCGAGGTCGACCTCGCCGTGCTCGGATCGCGGGCAGGGGAGGCGCTGCTCGTCGACGAGATGATCGTGGTCGCGAGCCCCAAGCTCGAGGTCGTCGCGGACACGCCCATCGTCGCCTTCCGCGCGGGCGGGAGCACGAGGCAGCTCTCCGATCGCTACCTCGCGTCGCGTGAGATCGCGATGGAGCTCGGCAGCGTCGGCGCCGTGCTCGCCAACGTCGAGGCCGGCGTAGGCGTGGCGCTGGTGAGCCGTGTCGCGGCGCTGCGGGGGCTCGGTCGCGGCACGCTCGTCGAGGTGCCCGATCCGCGCATGCCGATCGTGCGCACGCTGCGTCTCGTCCACCGAGGCCGGCACCTCTTGTCGCCCGCGGCGGCCTCGTTTCGTCGCGCGCTCCTGGCCGCGCGCGAGGCGAAGGTCAGCACCGGACCGGAACGCGGGAGGCGGTGACGCGTGCCTCTCGATAAATCGATCGAGACTCGGCATGATCGCGCGGCATGAGCGGCACCCCGGAGCCGATCGCCCAAGGCGAGCTCGCCAAGACGCCCTTTGCCCACGTCCTGCTCCACCTCCACCACAAGGCGATGAGCGGCACGCTCGTGCTGTGGCCGACGGCCGAGGGAGCGAAGGGCCAAGACCGCGTCCTCTTCGAGGAGGGCTGGCCCGTCGCGGGTCGGCTCGTCGACAAGGCCGCCGCGCTCGATCGCGGGATGCTGCCGCTCTTTGCCCGCAAGGACGGCCCGTACGCGTTCTACGGCGACGATCTGGTCGGTGACACCACGCTGCGTGGTCGAGTCGATCCGCTGATGGTGTTCACGGCGTCGCTGCGCGGCAGCACCCGCGACGACGTGGTCGACGCCTACATCGACAACCTCGGTCCCGACGCGCACGTGCGCTTCAAGGCGGGCATCGAGGTGAAGCGCTACGTGCTCCAGCCAAAGGAGGCCGGCTTCGTCGACGTGATCCGCGCGGCGCCGGCGACAGTCGCGGAGCTCGTCGCGCAGTGCGAGCTCGGGCCCGCGATGGGCAAGCGCCTCATCTACTTGCTGTTCGTGACCAAGGCGCTCGAGCGCTTCGACTCGCGCGTCTCGTTGCCGCAGGCGCCTTCGCCCGCGAGCGCGCGCGCGTCGATCCCTTCGGCGCCCATCGCGAGCGCGACGGCGCCCGCTGCGCAGGCC
>JAFLCL010000091.1 GCA_017303575.1 Deltaproteobacteria bacterium | reverse complement strand
CGAGGGCGCGCTGGCGGGCGGCGCACGTCGTCCGGCGGGCGGCTCGGGTGGATCGGGCGGCGCGAGCGGTGGGTCGAGCGGCGGTGGCGGTGGCGGTGGCGGCGCAGCCAGCGGCCCCGAGACGCCGAGCCGTCCGGACATCATGAGCGCGATGCAGGGCGTCTCGGGCGCTGTCTCCGCGTGCGGCAACGGCGAGCACGGAACGGCCACCGTGGGCGTGACGGTGTCCGGCTCCACGGGTCGCGTCACCGCCGCGAACGTCACTGGTCAGTTCGCCGGAACGCCCGTCGGTTCGTGCATCGCACGCGCGGTCCGCGGCGCGACGTTCCCGCACTTCACGCGCCCGACGTTCACCGTCAACTACCCCTTCCGCATCTAGAACGCGGCGGATCGAGAGCACGGACGAGGAGGCGAGCACCGAGAGGTCGCTCGCCTCTTCTCTTTGGCTCACTCGTCAGCGACGACGACGACGCACGTACACGCCGACGCCGACGCCCACGAGCGCCACCGCGCCCAGCGGAAGCCAAGGCACCGAGCTCGGCTCCGAGCGCGACGCGTAGAGCGCGCGCAGCGTGATCGCGTCGGGCATCGTTCGTCCTGCGGTGCGACCGAACGCGAGATCCAGCTCACGCGAGGTGGGCTCGGTGCCCTCGCCCGCCGCGATCACCTCCGCGCCGTCGTGCGCGCGGAACGCGACCTCGGTGCGATCGTAGGTTTCGCGTCGCACCATCTGATCGCGCACCGTGATGCGCGCCTCGCGCGAGCTCACCGGCACGTGGGCGACCATCTCCACCGTCACCGCGACCGATCGCACGCGACCGATGGGATCGAGGAACGGCTCGGTGAACGCGACCTCGACGCTCTCACCGTCGACCTCGACGGGCAGCTCGTCGTGAAGGCCGCGCCCCCACTCCGCGAGGTACGCGTCGGCTTCGGTCTGCGTGACCTCGCCGTCGTGATCGACGTCCGCGGCCTCGAGCACGCGTCGCCCCTCGGTCTCCCCGAGCGTGAGCGAGACGACCAAGCGCGTGTCGGCCTCGCTCGCGTCGATCTTCAGATAACGCTCCGCGCTCACCACGATGTGACCGAGGTGCGCGTGCGCGTGCGAGGGGACGAGCGCGCTCAGCGCGAGCGCGCACGCGAGCGTCGTCGCGCCACGCCCACGCATCCGCTGCCCCTCAGCCCTGGGCCAGGCGCTCGAGGAAGCGCACGCCCGTCGCGATGCCGAAGCCGGTGCCGCCCTTGGGCGAGGTGCCGTGCGGACGCTCGAGGAACGCGGGGCCCGCGATGTCGAGGTGCATCCACTTCGTGGTGCCGATGAACTCGCGGAGGAACAGCGCCGCGGTGATCGAGCCGCCGTGGCGATCGCCCGTGTGCTTGAGATCCGCGACGTCGCTGCGCAGCGACTCGCGCAGCTCGTCGTTGAGCGGCAGGCGCCAGTACGACTCGCCCTCGACCTCCGCAGCCTCGAGGTACTTCTTGGCGAGCTCGTCGTCGTTGGCGAAGAGGCCCGCGGTCCAGGGACCGAGCGCGACCATGCACGCGCCCGTCAGCGTCGCGTGATCGATGAGGTAGTCCGGCTCGAGCTTCGCCGCGTGCCACAGCACGTCCGCGAGGACGAGGCGTCCCTCCGCGTCGGTGTTGATGATCTCGACGGTCTTGCCCTCGTAGCTCTTGAACACGTCGCCCGGGCGGTAGGCCGCGTCGCCCGTCATGTTCTCCGTCGCGCCGAAGAGCGCGTGGATCTCGATCGGCAGGTTCAGCCGCGCAGCCGCGAGCACGATGCCGATCGTCACGGCCGCGCCGGCCATGTCGCACTTCATGTCGATCATCGAGCCCGCGGGCTTGATGCAGAGGCCGCCGCTGTCGAACGTCAGGCCCTTCCCCACGAACGCGACCTTCTTCACGCCCTTCACGCCCGAGGGCTTGTAGGTGAGGTGCACCATGCGCGGCTCTTCGGCCGAGCCGCGGTTCACAGCGAGGAAGAGGTTCATCCCGAGCTTCTCGAGACCCTTCTTGTCCCACTGCTTGTAGTCGAGGCCGAAGGTGCTCGAGGCAGCCTTGGCCGCCTCGGCGAGCGCGGTGGGCGTGAGATCGTTCGGGGGCGCGTTCACGAGATCGCGCGCGAGCACGATGGCGTCCGCGAGCACCTCGCCCGCGGCGAGCGCGGCCTTGGCGGCCGGGTCCTTGCGCGTCACCACCAGCGTGCCCGTCTCGAGCTGACGCTTCGGGACGCGGTCGCCCGTGAGGTAGGTGAGGTACTTGTACGCGCCGCCGCGCAGGCCCTCGGCGGCTGCGCGGATCGAGTCGTCGTCGTCCGTCGAGAGCGCGACGGCGACGGAGCCGAGCTTGCTCGCCGCCTGCGCCGCTCGGTACGCGAGGGTGCGCGCGTCGCGCGGCTTCTTGCCGCCCTCGCCCACGCCCACGAGCAGCACCTGCTTCGCGAGGATCCCGGAGACGTTCACGCGCAGCGACTCACCCGCCTTGCCCGTGAAGTCCTCGAGCTTGGCGGCGTTCTTCAGCGCGCCCTTGGCGGCCTTGTCGAGCGCCTTGAGCTCGGGCGACTTGTCGAGGCCCTGGGTCGGCACCGCAACGGCGAGGAGGTCTGCGCGCACACGCGCCAGGGCACCGGTCGAGAGCGAGAGCTTCATGATCCTCCGAACGAGACGCGAGGCGTGCGCGACGAGTCCCATCGGCACCGATCGCTGAAGGGACCCCGACGAGCGGCGGCATCCTACGCCGCACCTCCGACCGCCTCAAGACCGCATCTGGGCGCTTGGGGGCGCCTTGCGGCGGGGGAACGAAGTTCCCCCTGGAGCAGCGAGGATGGAGGAGCGAAGCGACGAAGGACGGGCAGGGGGGAATGGGGGGGAGCTGCCGGCTCCTCCCGTACCGAGCGCCGGAGGCGCGGGAAGCAGGGTGGCGGCCGCCAGGGGGGTGGCGGCGGGCCCGCCAGATCTCGCGCGAATTCCCTTGCATTCGAGCGTCCGAGGGCCGGTCCGGCGGCTGCATTGGCTCCTCCCACGAGACGCGCCGCAGCACGCGACGCCCACTCGAGAGGAAGGACACGCAGATGGACAACGCCACACGACAGCCGCTCGTCGTCTACACGATCGTCGAGCGCGACAAGGACAAGAAGAAGCTCTGGGTCCGCATCGGCTCCGCGTTCCGGAACCGAGACGGGAGCCTCAACGCGATGCTCGACGCGGTGCCGACCAACGGCTCGCTGCACATCCGCGAGCTTCGGCCTCTGCCCTCGCGCGACTCGATCGCGCCCGCCGACCCAGCGGAGTGATCCGCGCCTCTCGCTGACTCCGAGCGATCGGGCGGTTCCGATCGCTGGCCGGTGTTCGACGGGCCGCAGCTCCACCGTCGAGAGCTCTCGATCCCACACACAGAAAGGAAGTTCCCCATGACCAAGCACTCGTTCCTCCGCAGCTCCTCGCTCCTCGCCACCCTCACGCTCGCCGCGCTCGGCGTGCTCGCACCGGCGCTCGCGCCGTCGGCGGTGCACGCACAGCGGCAAGCGCCCGCCGTCGAGGCTCCGGCCTCGGCCGCGGGCGTGGTGAACATCCAGACGGCGAGCGCGGAAGAGCTCCAGCGCCTGCCTGGCATCGGCCCCTCGAAGGCCGCCGCCATCATCACGTTCCGCGAGCGCACGGCCTTCCGACGCGTGGAGGACATCCTCCGCGTGCGCGGCATCGGTCGCGCGACGTTCCGCCGCCTCCGCCCGTACCTCACGGTCTCGGGTCAGACGACGCTGACAGAGGACGTGGCCACGCGCCGCGCGCCCCGCAGCGAAGACACGGGCGAGGAGCCCTCGCAGGAATGATCACCTCCACGTGACCCCAGACGACCGCGGTCGGAGCGAACGCTCTGCCCGCGGTCGTCACCTTTCACCCGCACGAGGGCGTCCGCCCTTCGTGGTGCGAGACGTCTGCGACGCCGAAGCCCTCGCGCCCACACGATCGGAGACTTCTGCGAGCGACACGGCGGCAGGCCCGGTGATCCCAGAGCTCTGCGTGCGGCCGTGGCCACCGCCTCCCCGATCCCAGCGCCCTCCGTGCGGCCGTGGCGGCTGCCTTCTCGATCCGAGAGCTCCGCCTCGAGGCAGGGCGGCAGCCTTCTCGATCCGAGACTTCCGCCTTCGGGCAGGGCGGCAGCCTTCCCGATCCCAGGCGTCTGCGTTGCGGCATGGCGAGAGCCTTCCGGATCGGAGACTTCTGCGCTCGAGCATGGCTGGCGCCCTCGTCCTCGGCGACGCGAGCGAGCGCCGGGACGTCACCGCTGTTTTTTTCGCGCGACGGACGAAACACGCGGAGCGAGCCGCCGACAAGGGCCCCAACGGCGACGGTCATGCCGACCGGCCGCCGATTCCGAGGCTCCTTTCCCAATCGAGGCTCCCCATGAGTTCGTTCCAAGACATCGCGGCGAAGATCGCCCACTACACCCAGACCCCGCGCATCAGCGTGCGCCACTGCCAGGCGCTCGCGATCCAGCTCGAGCGCGTCGCGCCGAGCGTGCTGCGGCCCGACGAGCGCGAGGCGCTCCGAGTCCTCGTCCTGCGCGCGAGCGAGGTCGAGGCGCTCGCCGCCAAGAGAGAGCGCTCGGCGCCGCCTGCGGTGCGCGAGCCGCGCAACCAGCTCTCGATCCGCTGGACGGCGTTCTACGCAGGCCTGCAGAGCATCGCGACGCTCCCTGCCGAGATCAGCGCCGACGGCTCCGCCGCCGCGCGCCTCGCGCAGTCGCTCTTCCCCGAGGGCACCTCGTTCGTCTCGAGCGACGCGCACGCGCTCTACATCCACTCGAAGCGGCTCTTCGATCGCATCGAGGCCGAGGGCCTCGCAGGCCCGCTCGACGCGCTCCTCCATCCGGGCTTGCTCCGCGCCGTGCGTCGAGCCCACACCGAGCTCGGGCTCGCCACCGGCCTGGGCGAGGGCTCGGAGGTCTCGTTGAACGCGGCGTCGCTGGTCGAAGCGCGCGGCCGCTTCGTCTTCGCGGTGAGCAGCTACGCGCGGGCGCTCTCGGTCGGCATCGACGATCGTGACCACGAGGCCGCCGACCGCTTCGTGCGCGCCATGTCGCCCGTCGACACGTACCGCATCACCACCGGCAAGACGGACGGCGAAGGCGACGACGAGGGGACGGATCCCGTGACGCCCGGGGACTCCGGCCCCGGTGGCCCCACGCCCCCGCCCTTCGGTTGAAACAGGGGTCAGTGCTTGGCGCGCTCGAGGGCGCTCACGCGTCGATCGATGTCGTCGATGCGATCCCGATCGTCGAGGCGCTCGCGGAGGAGCTTGTTCGTGCGATCGACCGCGCCAGCGAGCGCGACGATCTCCGTCGCGAGGCGCACCTCGGTCTCGGTCTGCCGGCGGGCGAGGAGGTCGACCTTCTGGTTGGTCTCCTCGAGCCTCGCGTTGGTCTGATCGATCTTCGCGCTGAGATCCACTCGTGTTCCGCGGATCTCGTCGCGGATCTCGCTCAGAATCTTCACCGTCAGGTCGCTCGTGTTCGACATCGTCGTTCCTCCCCAGGGTAGCCGAGCGAAGGCTCGGTCGCGAGGCACCGGACGCAACGGACAGCAGGCGGCTGACAGCTCAGGGCCTCGCGAGCGCCGAGAGCGCGGTGATCAGCGCACGCACCGCGGGCTCGTGGAGCTTGAACGAGAGGCGGTTCACCACGACGAGCGAGCTGACCTCGACGATCGTCTCGAGCTCCGCGAGACCGTTCTGACGCAGCGTCTCGCCCGACTCGACGAGGTCGACGATCACGTCGGCCAGGCCCACGAGCGGCGCGATCTCCACCGAGCCCTGCACGAAGATGATCTCCACCGCGAGCCCCGCCTGCGCGAAGTGGCGCTGCGCGATGCGCGGGAACTTGGTGGCCACGCGCACGGGACGGTTGCGCGGCAGCGCGCGATCACGATGGCCCGCCACCACCATGCGGCAGCGGCCGATGCCGAGATCGAGCGGCTCGTAGAGGTCGTACTCGCGCTCGAGCAGCACGTCGCGACCGACGATGCCGAGGTCCGCCGCGCCGTACTCGACGTAGGTCGGTACGTCGTCGGGCTTGAGGAGGAGGAACGCGAGGTTGGTCTTGGCGTCGCGGCGCACCAGGCGTCGGTCGTCGGCGAGCACGTCGGCGGTGTCCACGCCGTGCTGCGCGAGCACCGGCGCGAGCTGCGCGAGCACCCTGCCCTTGGGCACCGCGAGCACGAGCGGACGCGGAGACGACGTCTCAGACACGGCTGCTGCCGGGCACGCGCTCGATGTCGGCGCCGAGCGCCTTGAGCTTCGCCTCGATGCGCTCGTAGCCGCGATCGATGTGGTAGACGCGCAGCACTTCGGTCTCGCCCTCGGCCACCAGGCCCGCGAGCACGAGCGACGCGCTGGCGCGCAGATCGGTGGCCATCACGCGGGCGCCGGTGAGCTTGGCGGGGCCGTGCACGAAGGCCGAGCGGCCGCGGATGTCGATGCGCGCGCCCATGCGCACGAGCTCGGGCACGTGCATGAAGCGGTTCTCGAAGATCGTCTCGGTGAGCACGCTCGATCCCTGCGCGAGCGCGCAGAGCAACATGAACTGCGCCTGCATGTCGGTGGGGAAGCCCGGGTGCGGCTCGGTGGTGACGTCGACGGGGCGGAACGGCGGCTTGCCGACCACCCGCACGCCGTGCGCCTCGCGCTCCACGATCACGCGCGCGCTGCGGAGCTTGGCGCAGAGCGCCTCGATGTGATCGAACGTGATCCCCTCGAGGAGCACGTCGCCACCGGTCACGGCGGCCGCGACCATGTAGGTGCCGGCCTCGATCCGGTCCGCGATGATCGCGTGATCGACGGGCTGAAGGACGTCCTTGCCGTCGATGACGATGACGTCGGTGCCCGCGCCCTCGATGGAGGCGCCCATCTTGTTGAGCACCGTCGCGAGCTCTTCGACCTCGGGCTCGCGCGCAGCGTTGGTGATCCGCGTGCGTCCCTTCGCGAGGGCCGCGGCGCACATGAGGTTCTCGGTGCCGGTGACGGTGGGGATGTCGAGGTGGATGTCGCCGCCGCGGAGGCGCCCGCCGGGGACCTTCACGTTGACGTAGCCGTGATCGAGCTCGATCTCGGCGCCCATCGCCTCGAGGCCCTTGAGGTGCTGATCGATCGGGCGAGCGCCGATCGCGCAGCCGCCGGGCAGCGAGACGCGCGCGCGGCCATAACGCGCGACGAGCGGCCCGAGCACGAGCACCGACGCACGCATCTGCTTCACCAGCTCGTAGGGCGCGTCCGGCTCGATCACCGGCTTGCCGCGCACGGTCACGACGGGCGGTGCGACGTCGACCTCGAGGCCCATGTGCCGCAGAAGCTGCGCCGTCGTCTGGATGTCGCGGAGATCCGGGACGTTCCTGAACGTGTGCTCGCCATCGGCGAGCAGAGACGAGCAGAGGATCGGCAGCGCCGCGTTCTTGGCACCGCTGACGCGCAGCGTGCCCTTGAGCGGAGTGCCACCACGAACGAGGATGCTGTCCACGGCTTCGCGTGTACGCCGAGCCCCCGCGCGACACAAGATCCGCGCACCCGACCCGCCCGAAGTCACGGGCGCGGGAATGGATCAGCCATCCGAGAGATCGACCTCGAGCTCTTCGCGCTCGCCGGCCTCGATGCTCACCTCGCGCGTGACAGCGCCAGACTCGGACTCGATCCGCACGCGGTGCGCGCCCGCGGTGAGCGGGATCGTGATCGGGCTGCGACCGCGCGAGGTTCCATCCACGGTCACGTCACCCCAAGGGATGACGGTCACGTGAAGGCTGCCCACCTCGCGGGCGGGCGCAGGGACGCGTGAGCCCGAGCCGCTCGAGGGGTTGCCGCCTCCACGCGGGCTCACACGCGATCCGGCCGCTTCGTCGGGCACCGGCGGCAGCTCGTCGAGATCGGGGACCAGGACGCCGCGTGCGATGGGAGGCGCGGGCGCGACCGTCGTGGTCGTCGGCGGCGCCGCGATCACGGAGGTGCCCGTGCTCGTCGTGCGCGTCGCTCTCGGCGAGGTCGGAGCATCGGGCGGCAGCGACTGCGTGACGACGAGCGCGACGGCGATCACGGCCCCGAGGCTCGCGGCGACTCCGAGCGCGACGAGCCACCGACGCGACGGGCTCGGGGCGGAGACGAGCGTGGCCTGCTCGGGTCGAGCCGTGGTGATCGGCGTCGTCGTGATCGGCGTCGTCGTGATCGGCGTCGTCGTGATCGGCGTCGTCGTGATCGGCGTGTCGGCGGCGGGCGGCGGCGCGATGGACGCTTCGTCGGTGAAGCTCGGCGCGGTCTCGATCACCGTGGGCTGCGCGGCGTCCTCGGACGCGCGCGATGCGCCGATCGACTGCAGCATCGCCGCCAGACGCTTGCGGGCGCGCACGGGCGCGGGGTGATTCGAGAGCGCCTCGAGCACGTCGCCTGCGCTCTGGAAGCGCTCGTCACGGTTGGGCGTGAGCAGCCGCTCGATCACGTCGCGTACATCCGCGGGCACGTGCGGCGCGACCTCCGCGAGGCTCGGGCGGCGGCCCTGGTTGGCCGCCATCATGATCGCGAGATCGGTCGGCCCCTCGAACGGCTTCTTGCTCGAGAAGGCCTCGAACATCACCACCCCGAACGACCAGAGATCGGCGCGACCATCGACCTCGAGGCCCAGCGCCTGCTCGGGCGCCATGTAGGCGGCCTTGCCCTTGATCGTGCCGGTCGTGGTCGAGTACGCGGTGGTGCCATCGCGATCGACGTGCCGCGCCTTCGCGATGCCGAAGTCCGCGAGCTTGAAGTTGCCCTGGAGGTCCAAGAGGATGTTCGACGGGCTCACGTCGCGGTGCACGATCCCCAGCTCGTGCGCGTATCCGAGCGCCTCGAGCATGTCGACCATCAGCACCAGGCCGAGGTCGGCCGGCATGGGCTGCCCGAGCGCCTTGAGGAGCGCGCGCAGATCGCCGCCCGGCACGTGCTCGAGCGTCATCCAGTAGGTGTCGCCCTCGGAGCCGAAGTCGTAGACCTGCGCGATGTGGGGATGGACCAGGCGCGCTGCGAGCTTGGCCTCGCGCTGGAAGCCGCTCACGAAGTCGGGCTCCGCAGCACGCTCGGGGAGCACACGCTTGAGGCAGATCTCGCGCGCGAAGCCGTCGTGCGAGGTTCGTCGCGCGAGGAACGTCTCGGCCATCCCGCCGCGCCCGAGCGGGCGAACGATCTCGAACGGCCCGAACCGCATGGGGGCGCGAGCCTACCACGCACCTCCGCGGGCAGAGGACGCACCCGTGTCGGACGCGTGACCCCGTTGATGGATCGGCCCTCGCTCCGGTAGCGTCCCCCCCGATGTCCTCGCCAAGCGCCTCCACTCCCGAGGCCACCTTCGCACCCGGACGGGTGATCGGCGCCAGGTTCGCCGTGGAGCGCGTGCACGGGACCGACACGATCGGGACCCTGATCGCCGCGCGCGATCAGAAGACCAAGAAGGCCGTGCTCCTTCGCATCCCGGCCTCCACGCTGTTCGCCACGCCGCAAGCCGCGGAGGTGCTGCGCAACGAGATCCGTGTCGCCACCACCACCACGCACAAGCACCTCGCCTCCGTCTTCGGCACCGGCGCAGACGCAGGCGCGCGGTTCGTCGCGAGCGAGTGGCTCGCCTCGGGGCAGACGCTCGCGTCGCTCGTCCAGAGCAAGCGCGAGGCGGGCGATCCCTTCGTGCTGCGCGAGGCGTGCGCGATGATCGCGCAGATCTGTGATGCGCTCGCGCCGCTCCACGCGCGCAACGGCGCCCATGGCGCGCTGCGTCCCGCGGCGATCCACGTGACAGACGCAGGCATCAAGGTCGACGAGGTCGGGCTCGCGCGCGCCGTCCTCCGCACGTCGGGTCCCGCGGTCTTCGGCGAGGACGCGCTCCAGTTCATCGCGCCCGAGCTGCGACAAGGCCCCGCGGAGCCCACGGTCGCGGCCGACGTGTTCGGCCTGGGTGGCGCGCTCTACGCCGTGCTGTGTCTACGCTCGCCGTCGGAGCACTTCCTTCCTCCGTCGCAGGCGCATCCCGAGGGCACGCCCGAGCTCGACGCGATCCTCATGCGCTGTCTCGCGCCGAGCCCTGCCGATCGTTACGCGAGCGCGCACGATCTCCGCGCCGCGCTCGCGCCTTACGTGAGCCCGCCGGCCGCCGCCTCCACCGAGGTCGACGTGGACGTGGATGTCGACATCCCGCTCAGCGTGGCGCCTGCCGCGCTTGCGACGGCGCCGAGGCCATCGATCCCCAAGGCCCCGCCCTCGCCCCGCATCGAGATGGGCGCACCGCCCGCGATCGGGCAGCGCATCTCGCTCCACGAGGACTTCCGCGCGTCGGCGATCAGCCTGGTGCCGGATGGCCCGATGGCGCCCACGCCGAGCGCGCAGGTCGATCTCGGCGGCCTGCTGAAGAAGATCACGGAGAACGACGCGCCGCGCTGGATGGCCCAGAAGGACGGCCTCGATCACGGTCCGTTCTCGGGTCGCGAGCTCGTGGAGCTGATCGCCAAGGGCGACGTGCTCGGCGATCACGGCCTCTTGAACATGGACACCGGCGAGCGACGCAAGGTCGTCGAGTGGCCGGACTACACCGAGTTCGTCGAGCAACACCGCCTCAAGACCGCGGCCCTCGCCGAGACGCGCGCGATCGCGCAGTCGGCCAAGACCGAGTCGCGCGGCAACGTCGCCAAGTTCATCGTCGCGGGCGCTGTCGTGTTCGGCATCCTCCTCATCCTCGGCGTGTTCCTCTACACGCGTCAGGCCGAGCAGTCGCAGCAGGTCGCGATGAACGACCTCGCTGATCTCTACGCGGCTGGTGACGTCCAGATCGAAGGCGCCGCCGGCATCCTGCCCGATCCTCCGCGCGGAAGCGGGCGTCGCACCGGCGGCGGCGGCGGCGGTCGACGCATCAGCGGCGCGGGCGGTCGCTCGTACGAAGACGCGATGAACGAGGCTGTCGACATGGGCGACGCGACGCGCAGCGGTGGCGAGGGACGCCTCAGTCCCGCGCAGGTCGCGGGCGTGATGAACGGCCAGATCAACTCGATGTTCGGCTGCGTCTCGAGCGAGCTCCGCGGCGGACGCAGCATCGGGCGCGTGCGCATCGACATGGCCATCGCCGGCTCGGGTCAGGTGATCGGCAGCTCGGTGCGCGCGGGCAGCCCCGAGTTCCAGCGCTGCATCCAAGGCCGCGTGGCGAGCATCCACTTCCCGTCGTTCGGCGCGCCGCGCATGGGCGCGAGCTACTCGTTCGACGCCTCGCAATGATCTGAGGGAGCTTCGTGGGGGGACACGTGCAGAGTGCTCGATGGCTCGCGATCGCAGGTTCGTTCGCGACGATGGGCGCGCTCGCGCTCGTGGGTTGTCAGACCGAGCTCGAGCGAGGGCTCGACGAGTCGCAGGCGAACGCGATCGTGGTCGCGCTCGACGAGCACGGCATCGGCGCGAGCAAGGCGGCCGAGCCAGGCGGCGGCGACGCGCCCGCGTTCAGCGTGAGCGTGGCCCCCGACGACGTCGCGCCCGCGCTCGCGATCCTTCGCAGCGAGGGCCTGCCGCGCGAGCGCGATCCGGGCCTGGGCGAGATGTTCGGCGAAGGCAGCCTGGTGCCCACCGCGACCGAGGAGCGCGCGCGCATGACCGCCGCGCTCTCGGGCGAGCTCGCGCAGTCGATCGAGTCCATCGACGGTGTGCTCGACGCGCGTGTGCACATCGCGCTGCCGCAGGCGCAAGCGTTCGGCCTCGACGCGCCCAGGCCGCGCGCGCGTGCCTCGGTGATGGTCCGCTACCGAGGGACCACACCGCCCTTCGAAGAGGTCGCGATCCAGCGGCTCGTGGCAGGCGCGATCGAGGACATGGCGATCGAGGACGTCGCGATCGTCAGCGTGCCTTCGGCGACGGCGCCCGAGAGCGAGCGACAGCTCACCCAGATCGGTCCCTTCTCGGTGAGCCGCGGATCGGCCAGCGGTGTGAAGGCCGCGCTCGCGACGCTCCTCGGCACGAACCTCGTCCTGGCCCTGGGCCTCGCGCTCTCCTTCGTCCGTGCGAGCCGCATCCGCCGCGAAGCAGACGAGGCCGCTGCCAAAGACGCGAAGAAATAGCAGTGCTCAACCCAGGGCTGAGACGAGGCCGCTCGCGATCTCGTGGGCGCGCGCTTCGTCGCCGCCGAAGTCGAGCTCTGCGTACATGCGCGTGAGGCGCGCGACCTTCGAGAGGCCGAGCTCTGGGCCTCGCACGATCGCGCGGTGCGCGACGAAGAAGAGCGAGTAGCCGCGCTGGATCGCGGGGAGATCGTCGACGTCGAGGCCGAGCGCGCTCCGCGCGAACACGAAGTAAGGGACCACCATGTCGAGCACGTGCGGCGCGTGCTCGTCGACCGCGGCGTGCAGCGACGCCGTGCTCGTGATGCCTGCGTGCGCGAGCATGCGCGCGAGGTAGCCGGGGAAGAACACCTCGTCGCCGATCGACTTCGCGAGCTTGTCTGCGAGCACGCGGTCGAGCGCGTCGACGCGAGGTGTACGCGAGACCGCGTCGAGCGAGAGCGTGTCGATCGGCAGGCCCACACCGCCCCGCGCGCCATCTTCTCGCACGCGATCGCGGTAGCCGTGGAGGTCGTTCCGGATCGAGACGAACTCCTGATCCGCGATCTCGAGCAGGCTCGCGATGCGGCTGAAGCGACGACGGATCTGCTGCGGCACCGCGACGGCGCCGCCATCGACGAGCAGCTTGTAGCCGAGGTCGTGCTCGATCTCGGCCCATGCGTGCTGGAGCGCGGTGCGGATCTGGATCTCGAAGCGCGCCTCGGCGGGCATGCCGAGCGACGTCGGGAACGCGCACACGTAGTGCACGGAGCGGTAGCCGAACGAGCCGTGATCGCGGGCGCGCAGCTTGTCGACCGAGTGGCGGTAGTCGACCGCGAAGCGCTCCTCGACGAGCCGCGCGACCTCCTCGATCGAGTCCTCGAAGTACGTCGCGACGCGCAGGCCCACGAGGTCGGTCACGTCCCACAAGCGTCGGTACGTCTTGTCTGGGCGCGCGAGCTTCTTCTTGAGGCTCTCCTCGGCCTTGAGCCGCGAGCTCACGAAGTGGACGTCGAGGCGCGCGTCGGTCAACAGCGTGCGCAGCTCGGCCTCGAGCGATCGGCCGAGCGCCTCGAGCGCGTCCGCGTGGGCTCGATAGTCGCGGAGGATCTCCTCGTGGTTGCTCATCGGGCCGCGAGCCTAGCGCGCGCGTGCCCGTGGCGCGGCGCGCCGACCTCAGAGCGTGCGCGCCATCTCGCGCAGCACGTCCGGGATGTCGTGCTCGATCGGTCGACCGTGCGACACCACCACGCGCGCGATCGGTCGCTCCGCCCACGCCTCGAGCTGCCGTCGAAGCGCGCTCGGGTCCTTCAGGAGCATGCGCCTCGCCATGCGCGGAATGCGCGGTCGCTCGGTCGCGAAGCCCAGCGTACGCAGCACCAGGCCCGCGCTGATCGGCAAGTTGCCCACGAGGTCGTTGAGCACGAGCGTGAGGCGACCGTCCTCCTCGATCTCGAGCGCGCCCTCGCGACCGCCCGTGCCCGCCACCTCGACGAAGCGCACCGACGCGTCCTCGAGATCGGGCGACGACGTCTCCACCGCCACGAGCTGTTCGACCTTCACGCGCGCACCCGAGGGCGCGACCACCACGAGCGATGGAAAGCGCGCTCTCCATGCCGGCGCATCGAGGCGGTGGAGGTGGCTCGGCACCACGAGGAACGCAGGCGTTCCCATCGCCAGGAGCGCGCGCATCCCTTCGTCGTCGAGCGCCATCGCGCTGTAGACGACGAGCCGGCCGTCGTTCAGACGCACCACGGTCATGCGTCGCTCGAGCGTCGTGAGCGGCATCGCCAGCGTCCCCGTGACCGTCGCGACCGAACCCGAGAGGTGCTCGATCTCGCCGTGGGGCAGGACGGTCCAGGCGGTCGGCGGCTTCGTCATGCCGCGAGGTCTGGCGCTTCGGGATCGCGCTCGACAGTCGCGACGCGCGTCATCCATCGTTGCTCGGATGACAACGACGAACCTCAACCTGGTGCGCGTCTTCGTGACCGTGGCCGAGGCCGGCAGCTTCACGGCGGCGGGAAAGTCGCTCGAGGTGCCGACGTCGTCGGTGAGCCGCGCGATCGCTCGGCTCGAGGCCGAGCTGTCGACGACGCTGCTCGATCGCACGAGCCGACGCGTGTCGCTCACGGCAGCGGGGCGTGCCTACTTCGAGCATGCCAGGAGGGCCATCGACGCGCTGGAGGAGGGGGAAGCCCGGCTGGGCGAGGTGCTCCATCAGCCACGCGGCGAGGTGAAGCTCTCGATCCCGATCCACCTCGACGGAGGCTTCCTCGCCGAACGACTCGTCACGTTCGCGCGCGCGTACCCGCAGGTGCGCTTGCGCATCGTGCCCACGAACCGCTGGGTGGACGTGCAGCACGAGGGCTTCGATCTCGCGTTGCGCGTGATGCAACGACCGGAAGGCGACGATCTCGTCTTCCGCGAGCTCGGGGCGTTCCACGCGTGGCTCGTAGCCTCGCCCGCGTACCTGAAGGAGCACGGCCCGCCGCGGCGGCCCGCCGATCTCACGCGTCACACGTGCATCAACCTCCAGAGCTACACGATGACGCTGCGGCTCATCGGCCCGCGCGGCGTCGAGTCCGTCGAGGTGGGCGGCGCGGTGATCGCCAACGACATGCACTTCGTGCGTCAGCTCGCCGAGCGCGGCGCCGGCATCGGCCCGCTCGTGTTCTCGCCGGGGGACAAGCCCACGCTGGGCAGCGGCCTCGTGCGGGTGTTGCCCGATCACGTGGTCGAGGGACCGAAGCTCTTCGTGGTGAGCACCTCGCGCAAGAGCCAGCCGCTGCGCGTGCGCCTCCTGCGCGACGCGCTCATCGAGGCCTACCTCGGCGTCACGAGCTGATCGGTCACTTGGGGCCGTGAGGATTGCGGCAGGCGCCGTTCACGCACGAGGGACGACACGAGGGACAGTCCGCGTCGCTGGCGCAGCCGTTCACGCACTCGGCCGCGCTGCAGCACGCGCCATCGATGCAGCCGATCTGTCCGCCGAGCGCGTTGATCACACACGAGAGCCCGCCCGGACAATCGGCGGGCGACCGACACGGTGAGGGACCTTCGCCCGCCTCGATGACGGGCGCCGACACGCACGCGCCCCGCACGCAGGTGGCCTGGCGATGGTCGGGCGCGCAGCGTAGCTGCGGGCACGGATGCGCACGACGCCACGCGCCGCACACGCGCGCGTCGGCCTCCGAGATCTCGTTCAACCGCGCCAGCCCCATCACGTGTGTCTCGCACGTCTGACAGGCGCAGTCGGCCTCCGTCACCGGCGGGACCGCGAAATAGCTGGCAGTGCAGTCGCCGGGGCCGCTGCACTCGGCGCCCGCCGCGACGCTGGGCAGCCCTGGATCGGTGGGCTCCACGTGTGCGAGCGGCTGCTCCTCGAGGGTCGGGCCCGGCGTCGGCTCGCTCGCGGACGTGGTCGAGGGCTCGTCGGTGCGCGTGGCGCCACATCCCGCGACGCAGAGCGCGATCGCGACGAGCGCCGCAGAGACCGCCTGCGACGACATCACACCACCTCGAGCGCGAGGATCGCATCGCCGCCGTTCACGTCGTCTCCTTCGTTGACGAGGATGCGTGTGACGCGCGCCTCGCTCGGAAGGCCCGCACCGCCGTAGCTCGCGCGGTTGAACGTCTTCATCACCTCGACGAGCGCGACGGTCTGCCCCGTCTTGATCACGTCGCCCACCTTCACGAACGGCTCGGCGCTCGGCGAGGGACGACCGTAGTAGCGACCACCGAGCGGTGTCTTCCACACGAGCCCACCGGTCGCTGTGCTCGCGCTCGCGCCGCCCGTCGCCGCCACACCGCCTGCGACAGCCTTCGGATCGATCACCGCGATCACGTCGCCGTACGCAACGGGCTTGCGCGCGAGCTTGCTGTGAACGTTCTCTTCGACGACGAGCCCGGCGACGCCCGCGGGCACCACCAGCTTCGTCAGCGTGCCGAGCACCTCGAGCTCGCCGCAGCGCTCGCCCTCGCGGAGCGCCCTTCCCTTCGTCGGTGCGTCGCGCAGCAAGCCGGGTCGCGGCGCGCGTAGGATCACGAGGCCGTTCTCTTCCTTCACCAGCGGCGCGAGCTCTCGCTCGAAGCGGCGACCATTGTCGTGGGTCGTCATGATCACCTCACTCCGCTGACGAGCTCGCGCAGGTCGTGCAGCGACCAGATGCGCGGGTTCTTGATCCGCCTGTGTCCGATCGACTGGTACGCCATCTCGACGAGCGCCTCGAGCCACGGGCGAAGCTCCGCGAGCGAGATGATCTCGTCGGTGTCCATCTGTCGCGCGGCGACGAACGGATCCATGTCGGCCTCGATGCGCGCCTCGACCTGCTTCATGCCCTCTTCGATCGCACGACGTTCGTTCTCGTCCTTGCTCACGATCTGGAAGTCGTCGTCGAGCTTCGTGTTGTACGTCGCGATCGAGAGCGTGCGGCCCTCCATCACCGAGAGGCGCGAGAGCATCGTCGAGAGCTGCACGACCGGATCGTACGGAAGCCCGTTCATCGCGTAGTAGCCGGCGCCCGAGGCCTTGCGCAGGAGCACCGTGAACATCGGCACCGTGTTGGTGCTGTTCGTGTAGATGAGGCTCGATCCGTACGCGAGCAGGCCCTGCCGCTCGGCCTCCGCGCCGATGTCGAAGCCCGAGATGTCCTGCAGCCAGATGAGCGGGATGCCGTCGGCATCACACGCGCGCGAGAACGCCGCGATCTTCGCGATGCCGCCGCGGTAGAGCGCGCCGGCTGCGCGCACGGCATCGGGCTGCTCGGGATCACCGACGAGGCCCTGACGGTTGATCACGAAGCCCGCGTAGAGGCCTCCGACACGACCGACGCCACACACGATCTCTTCGCCGACCTCGGGCATGCACTCCCAGAAGAGGCTCTGATCGCAGAGTCGCGCGAGCACCTCGAGCGCGTCGTAGGTCTCTCGGTGATCGGCAGGAAGGATTCCCGCGAGCTCGCGCGAGGGCTCGCGCGGATCGACGCTGCCCATGCCGTGTCGGTAGAAGTCCGCGCCCGAGCTCGGCAGCTTCTCGATGTCGCTGCGGATCGCGGCGAGGCAGGTCTCGTCGTCGGGCACACGCACGTCCGCGCAGCCGCTCGCGTGCACGTGCACCTCGGGCCCACCGATGTCGAGCGACGTGAGCTTCTGGCTCTTGGCGCCTTTGATCAGCGCAGCGCCGGCGATGACCATGTACGCCTGCTCGGTCATGTAGACGCGGTCCGAGATGATCGGCTGGTAGCCGCCGCCCGCGATGCAGTCGCCGAACACGCCCGCGATCTGCGGCACACCCTCCGCGCTCAAGAGCGAGTTCATCTTGAAGATGTGCCCCGCGCCGCGCGCGCCGGGGAAGCTCTTGCTCTGTTCGGGCAAGAACAGGCCGCTGCAGTCGACGAGGTAGATCGTCGGCAGGCGGAGCTTTCGCGCCATCTCCTGCGCGCGCTGGATCTTCTCCGGCGTGCGCGGCCACCACGAGCCCGAGGCCACCGTGTTGTCGTTCGCGATGATCACGCACCAGCGGTTCGCGACGCGCGCGAAGCAGGTGACGACGCCCGCGCCCGGCGAAGCCACCTTCTCGTCGCCGGTGCCGAACGTCTCGCCGTAGTTCACGAAGGTGCCGACCTCGAAGGTGCGCGAGCCCGCATCGATGAGCGCGTCCACGCGCTCGCGCGCCGTGAGCTTGCCCTTCTTGTGCACGCGCTCGATGTACTTGGGGCCCCAGCCGCCGTGCACCTCCTTGCGACGCGCCGCGAGCTTCTCTTCGCGCGCACCGATCGCACGGACGTGCTCGTCGTAGCTGCGATCGTCGAGGACCTCGCTGCGAGGCTTGCCGATGGGGATGAGCGGTACGTGGGCCATGGTCAGGATCCTTCGGGCGCGACGAGCATGGAGATCTGGTGGAGGCCGGCGCTGTGCAGCACGTCCATGACGGCGATGACGCGCGCGTAGACGACGCCTCGATCGGCGGCGATGCGGGCGCGTGCACGATCACCGACGGCAGCCACGAGCTGCCGCGCGAGCGCTTCGAGCTGCGCTTCGTCGATACGGCGATCCCCGATCTGGAGGTGACCGTCGGGGAAGATGGTCACGTCGAGCGTGTCGGTGGGCTCGGCCAACACGAGGGCGGGCGACGCGATGACGGGCATCACGACGGTGACGGCCAGAATGGCGAGGAACACACGACGGGAGACAGAGGCAGAACGGGCGCGGGCGCGGGTCTGCGACCCTGGCGAGGCGCTCGGCGCCTGGCTCGGCCCTTCGGGCCTGGCGCGGAGACCAGGACGACTCACGTGGGCCACCCGGGGATCGCGCGCGTGTCGTAGCGGTTCGTGCGGAACGCGTCGCTCGCGAGAATGGTGAGGTGCAGCGGGATCGTCGTCTTCACGCCCTCGACGATCATGCCGCGCAGCGCGCGCTCCATCCGGGCGATCGCGAGATCGCGTGTCTCCGCGCGCACGATGACCTTACAGATCAGCGAGTCGTAGAACGGCGGCACGACGTAGCCGCTCGCGACGTGCGTATCGACGCGCACCTCGCCGCCCTCGAGATCCGGCAGCCCGAAGCGCGTGATCTCGCCAGGGCTCGGACGGAAGTTGTCAGTCGGATCCTCGGCGTTGATGCGGCATTCGATCACGTGACCGCCGAACGTGATCTGCTCTTGCTTCACCGAGAGTCGGTGACCCGCGCACACGCGGATCATCTCGCTCATCAGATCGAGCCCGCTGCGCATCTCGCTCACGGGGTGCTCGACCTGGAGGCGCGTGTTCATCTCCATGAAGCGCAGCGTGCCCTTGCTGAAGTCGCCGCCCGAGCCGGACGCATCGAGCAAGAACTCCATCGTGCCCGCGCCGACGTAGCCGATCTGCTTCGTGCATCGGATCGCGGCAGCGAACGTGCGCGCGCGCTCCTCGTCCGAGAGCACGGGGGACGGCGACTCCTCGATCAGCTTCTGGTGGTTGCGCTGCACGGTGCAGTCGCGCTCGCCCACGTGGACGACGTTGCCGTAGCGGTCCGCCATCACCTGGATCTCGACGTGTCGTCCACCCTCGAGGAGCTTCTCCATGAAGACGCGCGGATCCCCGAACGCCGCTGTCGCCTCGGCGCTGGCGTCGAGGAAGGCGCGCTCGACCTCGTCGGCCGATCGCGCGATGCGCATGCCGCGGCCACCACCGCCGCTCTCGGCCTTGAAGAGCACGGGAAAGCCCGTGCGCTCGGCGGACGCGCGCGCATCGGCGACGTCGGCGAGCACACCCTCGGATCCGGGGATCAGCGTGAGGCCCGCGCGCTTGGCGGTAACCTTGGCCGGCGTCTTCTTGCCCATCAGCGACATCGCATGCGCGGGCGGCCCGACGAACGTGATGCCGTGCTGCTCGCACATCGCGGCGAGCAGAGGGTTCTCGCTCAGGAAGCCCCAGCCCGGATGGAGCGCGGAGCAGCGCGCTTGCTTCGCGGCCTGCACGACGCGCATCGGATCGAGATAGCTCTGCGCCGCGCGTCCGGGCCCGATCAGCACGGTCTCGCGATCCTTCGTGTACGGCGCCGACGCATCGGCCTCGGACACGCCGAAGACCGGCGTGATCCCGAGCTGATCACACGCCCGCGCGATGCGCGCTGCGACCTCACCACGGTTCGCGACGAAGAGACGATGAAAGGAGCCAGCCGGCATCGAGACCTCGAGCGCTCACGGCACACGCCGCGAGGGCGCGCGAGGGTAGCAAACCAGCGTAGGGTCAGCGCTCGAAGAAGATCGGGTTCGACACCGCGAAGGGCTCGCGACCCGGATGCAGCAGCTGCATGTCGCTCGTCGCGCGCACGTGCACGATCGCCCAGCTGCCTGCCGCGGCGACGGGCACGTCGAGGTCGCCCTCGAAGCGGATCACCGGATCGGCGCCTGTGGTGATCGGCATCATGGCGATCGACTCGCCGTCGACGATCAGCTCGAGCTGATCGACGTCGATCCAGTCCGCCGCCTGCACGCGCACGTGCACGCTGCCCATCGCGCCCGCGCCCGTGACGGTGTCGCCCGGGCCCGCGGCCGCGCCGTTTGCGCTGACCTCGAGGTAGACGCCGCCGCTGACGTACGAGCGTCCCGCCTCGGTCGCGTCGCGCACCATCTCGGGGGTGATCGCGGTGACGTCGTCGGTGCCGAGATCGAGGCACGTGCGCGGATAGCCGACCGGTGCGCCGTAGATGTGGTGGCTGTCGCTCGAGCCCACCGCGAAGACACGACGGCTGCGGTTGAGGAACGAGAACCAGTCCGCCACGGTCTCGTCGCGGTTGCTCTCGAACGAGCTCTCGTTGAACACCTCGACGACACTGAACTCCTCGTCCCAGTGATCGGCCCTGCCGACCATCCCGGTGACGCGATCGTAGTCGGCGACGTTGAAGTACCCGAAGCCGGGGCCCGACGAGCGCGGGTGGTTGATGATGAGCAGCGGGTTGTCGGCGCGCGCGCGGATCTCCGCGAACGCATCGGGCGGCAGCGCACCGTCGTACACGTTCGGGATGTTGCCGTTGCGTCGCGTCGGATCGACCACCATCGGGAACACGCCGAAGTGGCCCCACACCCAGGTGGTCATCTCTTCGCCCGCGATGCCGTGCGCCCACGCGGTGAGGCCCAGCCGCGCGATGGTGGGCGCGAAGTCGTCGGCGTACTCGTGCTCGCTGCGCACCGGGATCTCGAGCCCATCCGCGACGAGGCCGAGGATCTTCGCGTCGGCGTCGTCGTCCGCGTCGGGCGAGCGCGTGGTGTGGATGTGGTAGTCGGCGCAGAGCCAGCCGGTCGTGTCGACCGAATGCACGAGCGAGACACCACGCGAGACCGTCTCGCCCGCGGTCACCGTCACGCGCTCCTGGTGCAGCGTGTACTCGTACCCGTGCGAGACGATCACGTCGTAGTCGCCCGGCGCGACGGGCAGCGTCACGTGACCGTCCGGCGTGAAGGCCACGTGCATGCGGCCACCGGTGACCTCGTGCTCGCCGTGGCTCGCTGGCGGCGCGAGGATGTCGCCCGACACTGGAATCACCTGCACGCGCGCAGGCAGCGGCGTCTCGTCGACGCTCACGTCGAGATCCAGGTAGCCGACGTCCGGGAGCTCGATGTCACCCGAGCTCGAGGCCATCGGGATCGCGGTGGCCGCGCTCAGCGCCGAGCCGCGACGCCACGACGTGACCGACACGTCGCTCATGGGCACCTCCATCGCGTACGTTCCGTCGGCCTGCGTGGTGGTGCGTGAGTGGTAGGTCGCGCCGACGCTCGCGTGCACGTGCACGCCCGCGACGGGTGTCGTGCCGTCGGCCTCGAACACCGTACCGGTGATGGTGCGCGTGGTGCCGCCGTGGAGCCGGATCGCGGCGGACTGCGCCCCGTTGACGCCGGTGCCGAGCGCGATCGATCCGAGCGCGACCGTGACACGCGCACAGCCCGCAAGCGGCTCCTGATCGAGCGACATCACCGTCACGCCGCTGACGTCGATCTGCGAGGCGATCGGTCGCCCCATCGGGCCGACGAGAGCCCAGCTCGTGCGCTCGTCGAGGTCCGCGAACGCGACGTACTCGACGTCTCCCGACAGCGCACCGAAGCCGGTCGCGGGGTTCAGGATCGGCATGCGGTTGCCCTGGAAGATCCCGAACAGCGCGCGGCGAGGACGCTCGGTGCGCACGGACGGATTCTGAACCGTCATCGTGACCTCCACGTGATCGGCGCCCGGCTCCATCCGGTACTCCATCGACGAAGGGAAGCCGGCGAACTCGTTGCCGCCGCGCAGGATGTCGAGAACCTCGCCCGCGAAGTCGATCGGCGCGAGCGGTCCATTGACCCGAACGACGGCCGCGTTGCCGTCGCTTCCGTCGTTCATCACGCTGACGGACTCGGTGCGCGTGAGGAACGTCGAGAATCCGTAGAGGATCTCGTTGAAGTCGCCTGCATCGGTGAGTCCGCCGTCCTCGACACGCGCGATGCCGACGGGACGACCACCGAACCGGTCGTAGAGATCGGACACGCCCGTGTCCTCCACGATGAGCGCGAAGCCCGCGCTGCTCGCGAGCACGAAGTCACCCTCCGCCCACACGCCGAGGTCGGTCACGTTCGGCGGGAGCATCGCCGCCGAGAGCCGCCCCGCGCGCGCCTGACCGGCGGGGATGGTCAACGGATCGCTCGCACCCTCGCCGCCCTCGGTGAACGGATCGATCGTCGGGCATTCCGTCGGCCCTCCGTCGAGGTCCGCGTCGACCTCGACGAAGGCATCGTCGTTCGACATCGCGGCGTCGAGGGGCGCCTGCGTGTCGCAGTTGCAGCCCGCCACGCTCACGGAGGCGAGGCCGACCCACGTGAGGGCCCAGTGACGAAGAGGAATCGTGCGCGTGTCGTTCATGGGAACGCGAGTGTATTCGCTCCTCCGTTTCGTCACCAAGACGACACGTTGCACGCCGCGCCGCGCAGCGTGCGTGCGTCCGAGCCGGGTGGTAGGAGCGGCGCCCATGGCGATCCAGATCCGCGAGCACACGCCGGGCAAGGACATCGAGGACTTCATCCGCGCCGCGCGGGTCGTCTATGCCGGCGACCCGGCTTGGGTCCCGCCCCTCGAGATGGATCTGCGTCAGCGCCTCACCCCGTCGAAGAACCCGTTCTTCCATCGCGGCGAGGTCGCGCTGTTCACGGCATGGAAGGACGGCAAGCTCGCGGGCCGCATCTCCGCGCAGCTCGATCACACCCACCTCGATCGCTACCGGGACAAGACCGGCTTCTTCGGCTTCTTCGACACCATCGACGACGACGAGGTCGGCAAGGCGCTGCTCGAGGCCGCCGAGACGTGGCTGAAGAAGCGCGGCATGGCGCGCATGCGCGGCCCCCTCACGTTCCACATGTACGAGGAGGCGGGCATCCTGATCGACGGCTTCGACATGCCGCCGCACATCCTCATGTCGCACTCGCGTCGCTGGCAGCAGCGCGTGTGCGAGAACGCGGGCCTGATCAAGGCGAAGGACCTCTACGCGTGGCGCTTCGAGGTGGGCAAGATCCCCGAGCGCGCGGAGAAGGCGTGGGCCGAGACGAAGAAGATGCCGGAGGTGAAGCTCCGCAGCGTCAAGCCCGGCAAGATGCAGGAAGAGCTCACGCAGATCATGCGGATCTTCAACGACGCGTGGGAGCAGAACTGGGGGCACTGCCCCGCGAACGAAGAGGAAGTGAAGAAGACGGGCGAGGAGCTGCGCCTGATCCTCGATCCCGAGCTCGCGTTCATGGCCGAGGTCGACGGCAAGGTCGTCGGCATGTGCATCGCGATCCCCAACGTGAACGAGGTCATCCGCGACTTCGATGGAAAGCTGAACCCCCTCACGATCGCGAAGCTCATCTACAGGCTGAAGATCAAGCGCCCCAAGACCGCGCGCCTGATGATGCTGGGCATCGGCAAGGAGCTGCGCGGGATGAAGAAGTACGGCTACCTCTCGCACGCGCTCTACGTCGAGGTGGCCAAGCGCGGGGAGAAGCTCGGCTACGAGTGGGGCGAGCTCAGCTGGACGCTCGAGGACAACAAGCCCATCAACCTCGGCATCAAGTCCATGGGCGCGAAGATCTACAAGACCTACCGGATCTACGAGCGCCCCATCGAAGGCGTCGCCTCCGCGGCGGCGGAGTGAGCCCATGCTGTCTGTCGCCCTGATCCTCCACCTGCTCGGCGTGATCGTCTGGATCGGTGGCGGCGTCGCGGGCGCGCTGATCGCGATGAGCGCCGCGTCACGAGGCAAGGACCTCCGTCAGGCCGTGCTCGGGGACGTACGTCGCGCGCTGCTGTTCGTCTCGGCGCCGGGCCTCGTGCTCGCCTTTGCGGGCGGGCTCGTGATGCTGATCTCGGGTTGGGCGTCCTACCGGAGCATGGGCTGGCTCCACGCGAAGCTGACGATCGGCGTCCTGCTCGCGGCGGTGAGCGGCATCCTGAGCGGCCGCATCCGGCGCGCGGCCACGGGGGAGCGTGACGCGCCTGCAGGCCTGTTCGCGGCGCTCGGCGGTACGCTCGCGATCGGTGCGCTGCTGGCCCTCGTCTTGGTGGTGCTGCGCCCGTTCTGACCGTGAAGCGCGGTTCCGCACCCCGCATCGGTGCGTGACGTGTCGTTCACGATCCGGACGTAAAGGGGACGGTTGGATGCGGACCGGCCCACGCTCGATCGCCTGCGTTCGTGGGAAATCGCTCGACTGCGGGTGCGGCTGGCACGACTCTGGCTGATGGGCCGTCCACGCGGCGCCTGCCGCCAAGGAGCCAGTCCGATGCGCGATGTCCTCACCTTCACCGCCTTCCTCGCCGTCCCCGCCACGATGGCCGTGCTCGGCTGCAGCAGCTCTCCCGGCCTGACGGTGACCGGCGACGTGACCATCGACGCCAGCGGTGCGATCACCGGGTTCGCGTTCGAGGAGCCCGCGCGACTGGATGGCGCGGCCCCCAACGGCGCGATCACCGGCACGTGCTCGCTCACCAGCGACCCGTCGCGATCGACCTACGGGGTGATCGTCGATCTCTTCGCGCCCAACCAGGGCGAGGGTCGATCGCTGCGCTCGATCACGATCATGTCGCGCACCGATGCACCCCAGAGCGGCACCGTCGAGGCTGATCTCGGCCCCGAGAGCTTTCGCGGGACGTGCACGGTCGATGTGCCCTTCGTGAACGGCAACGGTCAGGTCACCGTGCACACCGAAGGCTGCTCGATCGCGAGCGGGGACGAGACGGCCAGCGTCGATCTCGATCTCACCTTCGATCGCTGCACGGTCATGGTCGACTGATCCCCGCGAGGATCGCGCGACCCAGCGGCGCCTCGAGCGTGCGGCCCGAGAAGGTCCGTGCCTCGAGGCGCTCGCCGTCCGTCCACACGGTCACGCTGCCGTCGAGGTCGGTGCGCGCGACGTGACCGGCGTGGCGGGTCCAGCGCTCGAGGACCTCGCGATGCGGATGCCCGTAGCGGTTCTCGAGGCCCGCGCTGATCACGGCGAGCCAAGGGCGCGTCGTGTCCACGAAGCGCTCGGTGCTCGACGTCCGCGAGCCGTGGTGACCGACCTTCACGACATCGATGCGACCGAGGCGCGAGGCGAGCGCGGCCTCGGTGTGGCGCTCCGCGTCGCCCATCAAGAGGAACGTTCGACGGCCGTACGTGATGAGGAGGACCAGCGAGTTGTCGTTGGCGTCGTAGCCGGCATCGAAGCGCGGGCATGGCCACATCACCTCGATGCGCGCGCCACCGTGCACGTGCGGCGCGTCGCACAAGGTCTCGGGATCGCGGATCGGCACGAGCAAGCCGCGGTGGCCGCGTCGCCACGCGCCGTCGGGCATCTCGTCCCGCGCCTGCCCCGAGTCCCAGAGCTCGCCCACGATCACGCGAGACGCCACACCCGCGAAGCCGCCGTAGTGATCGGGGTGCGGATGCGTGATCACCGCGACGTCGACGCGTGAGCGACGTCGCGCCGCCAGCACGGGCACGATCGCCTCGAGCCCCGGATCGCGTCGTGAGCCGAAGCTCGCGCCTCCGGTGTCGACCAGCCACAGCTGCCCGTCGGGCAGATCGATCAACGCCGCGTCGCCCTGCCCCACGTCGAGGAAGGTGACGCGCAGCCCGTCGCTCGCGTGCTCGCGCCAGCGCAGGTGCGCCTCGCACGCGACGAGCGCGACGAGCGCCACCGCGACGACCAACGAAGCGCGGCTCAGCTCGCGGGTCCGCAGCAGCACGAACGTGGCGAGGCCGGTGACCACGAGCTGGGCGGCATCGAGCGGAGGGAGCGAAAGGCCCGTGCCCGCGTCGGCGAAGAACGAAGAGAGCGAGAGGAACGCTCGAACCACGTGCTCGGTCGGCTGCGCGGTCAGGACCGATAGCTCGATCGAGACGCTCGCGAGCAGCGCGTGCACCGTGCCCAGCGGCAGGAGCACTGCGGCGACGATCGGGACCACGACGACGTTCGCCACGATCGACAGCGGCGGCAGCGAGCCGAAGCACCACAGCGTGAAGGGCGCGGTCGCGAGCGCGGCGCGCACCGAAGCGCGGAGGATCACGCGCACCGTCGCGAGCGCGCCGGTGGTGTCCGACTCGTCCCGCCTCGGCTCCAGCACGGCCGCGGTCGCGAGCACGGAGAGGACGAACGCAGGGCTCGCGACGGCCTCGGGCGTGACCACGCAGCCGAGCACGATCACCAGCGCCGTCACCGCGATCGGATCCGCCGAACGCCCACGCGCGGCGAGGATCCAGGTGAGGCTCGCGGTGATGGCGGCGCGCCACGCCGAGGCCGAGCCGCCCGCGAACGCAGCGTAGAGCGGCGCGAGCAGCGCGCCGATCCACCACGCGACGGCACGCGGGTCGGTGCGTCGTGTGATCCACGACACGCGGCGAAGCACGCTCGCGAGTCCGAGCACCATCGCGCCCACCACCAGCGTCACGTGCATACCCGACACAGCGATCACGTGTGACAGACCGGCCGCGCGCGCGTCGGTCGCGTCGGTCTCGCTCAGCGATGCGTCGCCGAGCACGAGCGCAGCGACGAGCCCTGCGACGTCGGGCGCGAGGCTCGCGTGGATCGCCCCACGCACGTGATCGCGCGCACGAGCGAGCGAGGCCGTCGGACCGTGCGACACCTCGTGCGCGAGCACGATCACGTCGCGGCCTCGCACCACGTGCGCTCCCGATCTCGCGATCAAGGGGTGCGGGCTCTCGTTTCGGAACGACGTCGGAGGTCGCAGCGTCGCGCGCGCGGTGATCGCCTCCCCGACCTCGAGGTCCACGTCGAGCGCGACGCGATCGACTGCGAGCGACCGGTCGCCGACGTGGGCCGTATCGACCTCGACGATCGCGCCCCGCGTCGCGTCGACCGCCACCACGATGCCCGTGAGCTCGGCGG
>JAFLCL010000090.1 GCA_017303575.1 Deltaproteobacteria bacterium | reverse complement strand
AACGCGTGGGCACGCGCGCGCCTCGCGTGGGCCGACGAGCCCTCGCTGGCCTCCGCCCGCGACGCGCTCGCGTTCGTCACGTACCTGCTGTGACGCGCTTCCGCGTCGCGAAGCGCTGCGGTACGAGAGCGCGCACATGGACTCGCTCTTTCCTCGCCTGAGCTCGCCCGAGGGAACGCTCGCGATCGTCGTCACCGACGACGACGGACACGAGCAGCGCCTCGACGACCGAGGGCTCGCGGTGATCGCCGCACACCACGTCGATCGCCTGCGCGCCCGCGGCCTCGAGGCGGGCGACACGATCGCCGTGTTCACCGAGCCCTCGATCGAGACGCTGGTCGCGCTGATCGCACAGACGGCCGCGGGCTACGTGAGCGTGCCGATCGATCCCAAGCTCGGCACCGCGGAGCTCGCGCACGTGCTCTCCGACGCACGCCCTCGCCTCGCGATCTCCGCCAAGCCCGAAGGGCTCGTGTCGCGCGTCGGCGCGATCGACGTCATGCGCCTCGAGATGCGCGCGGGCGAGCGCACCACCCTCGAGGCGCGGCCCCTGCTCTCGACACCGTCGCTCGTCCTCTACACCTCGGGCACGACGGGCTCGCCGAAGGGCGCGCTGCTCTCGTCGTCGAACCTCGCGGCGTGCCTCGACGGTCTCGCCGACGCGTGGGCGTGGGACGCGCGCGACACGATCGTGCATGCGCTCCCCGTGTTCCACGTGCACGGTCTGGTGCTCGGTCTCTTCGGCGCGCTCCGTCACGGCGGCGCGCTCTCGTGGGTGCCGCGCTTCAGCCCGGAAGCGATCGGCCGCGCGCTCGATCGCGTGGAGCCTCCTTCACGCGCGGTGCTCTTCGCGGTGCCCACGATGCACCACCGCTTGATCGAGGCCGCCGCCACGGACCCCGACGTGCGGGACGCGCTTGCCTCCGCGCACCGGCTCGTGTCGGGCTCGGCGGCGCTGCCGGTGCGCGAGCACGAGCGGATCTTCGAGCGCACGGGCAAGCGCGTGATCGAGCGCTACGGCATGACCGAGACGCTGATCACCGTGGCCGTGCGGCACGACGCGCCGCGCCCAGGCTACGTCGGTCTGCCCATCGCGGGCGTGGAGGCGAGGCTCGTCGACGACGCGCGCGTCACGATCGAGGCCTCGGACGACACGACGATCGGTGAGCTCGCCGTGCGTGGCGCGACAGTGTTCCTCGGCTACCTGAACCGCGAGGAGGCCACCCGCGAGGTGATGGACGACGAGGGCTGGTTCTACACCGGCGACCTGGCGACGCGCGCACCCGATGGCGCGCTGCGCATCGTGGGTCGACGCTCCATCGATCTCATCAAGTGCGGCGGCTTCAAGGTCGGCGCGGGCGAGGTGGAGGCAGCGCTGCTCGAGCACCCACGCGTGCGCGAGGCCGCCGTGATCGCGCGCCCCGATCCCGACCTCGGCGAGCGCATCGTCGCGTTCGTGGTGCTCGACGCGCCGAGCGTTCCGCTCGAGGGCCTCGACGATCACGTGGCGAGGCTGCTCTCGCCGCACAAGCGGCCGCGCGAGATCCACGTGATCGAGGCGCTGCCGCGCAACGCGATGGGCAAGGTGCAGAAGAAGCTGCTCCTCGAACGGGTCGCGTCGTCGTGAGCGATCCGTTCGCGCCGCACTTCCGCTTCGATGTGTGGAGCGAGACCTGGGTCGCTGTGGCGCCCGGGCGGAAGGCGATCGGCGCGATGCGTCCGGGCGGCTTGCCCACGAGCACCGAGCGTTGTCCGTTCTGCGCAGGCCACGAAGCGGACACGGAGCGCTCGACGGACGAGATCGGTTCGCCGTGGCGCGCCCGATCGGTCCTCAACCGCTTCCCCCTGACGACGACCTCGCAGCAAGGCCTGGCCCCCCTCCCGCCAGCGGGTGGTGGGTCAGCGGTGCTGGGAGAGGTCAGAGCCATCCCCGCCCTCGGCGTGCACGAGGTGATCGTCGAGTCCCGTGAGCACGAGCGCGATCTCGCGACGATGCGCCCCGAGGAAGCGCTCGACGTGCTCACCCTGTGGCGCGCTCGGTCGCGCGCGCTCGCACGCCTCGAAGGCGTCCGCGCGATCACGCTGTTCCGCAACAAGGGCCGCCGCGCAGGCAGCTCGCAGCCCCACCCACACTCGCAGATCGTCGCGCTGCCGTTCGTGCCGCCGCTGCTCGCGACGCGCGCCCGTGTGGCCGAGGCCCACCGCGCCACGCACGGCAGCGCGTTCGTCGCGCACATGATCGAGGACGAGCGCGCCGCGGGCGCGCGCATCGTCGCCGACGCAGACGACGTCGTGAGCTACTGCCCGTACGCCTCTGCCCGCGCGTGGTGGGCACGCCTCGCGATCGCAGACGAGGTGCCGCGCTTCGCCGACGTCACCGATGCGCAGCTCGCGGTCCTCGCCCGGCGCCTCCCCGATCTGTGCGCGCGCGCGCTCTCGGCCTCCGGCGCCTCCGACTACAACGTCTTCGTGAGCGATCCTCCGCTCGGTCACGACGCGGGCTTCGTGATCGAGGTCGTCCCGCGCACGGGCGGCGACGCGGGCTTCGAGCTCTCGACGGGCACCAGCGTCTGTGTGGTCTCGCCCGAGGATGCCGCCGCGCGGATGCGAGCCTCGACGCCAGGAGCGACGTGATACCCTCCCACGCCATGCAGGGACGTCTCGCCTCGATCGCCGTTGCGCTCAGCGTGCTGCTCGCCGTGCCGCTGGTGGGCGCCACCGCCGCGTTCGCTCAGTCCACGTCCTCGTCGGCCCCGGCCGGCTACCACGAGCACGTGCGCACCGCGATGAGCTCGTTCGTCGTCGGCGATCACGACTCGGCCGCACGTCACTTCCGCGAGGCGCTCGCGCTCGCTCCTTCGCAGCCGGACGCCCTCTGTTACATGGCGGAGATGAACCGCGCGACAGGTGATCTCAACGGCGCGCTCGACGGCTTCCAGGACTGCCTGCGCTTCGCGCGCGAGGGCAACGATCGCCGCTTCGTCGCGCGCGCCCTCCACGGCATCGCCTCCACGCTCGAGCGCATGCCCGAGCGCACGCAGGACGCGCGCAACGCCTGGCAGGAGTACATCCGCTTCGCCGACACCTCGGGCGGCCTCGCGGATGGCCGCATCGGTCGCACGCGCACCGAGGTGATCGACGCGTGGGTCGCGCTCGAGCAGCGCATGGTCGAGGTCCGAGCACGCATCGCGGAGCGCGAGCGCGCCGCACACTAATCGCATCGAGGACGAGCCACCGCGACAGCGGTGAGCCGGGTTCGGGAGCAATCGCATGTCGTTTCGTCGGTGGGGTCTTTCGATCGTGATCGCAGCCTCGCTCGTGCTGACGAGTCAGCTCGTGGCGAGCCAGGCCGCAGCACAGCAAGCAGCAACGGCGACCGACGCGGCGCCCGCGGGGGCAGCCGTCGCGGCGCCTCCGAGCGACGACGCGCGCGGTCTCTTCCTCCGCGGACAGACCGCGTACAGCCAAGGCGACTACGAAGACGCGGCGACGTTGTGGGAGCGCGCGTACGCGCTCGAGGCGCGCGTCGGTCTCCAGTACAACCTCTCGCAGGCCTACGAGCGCCTCGGTCGTCTCAGCGACGCCGCGGCCGCGCTCGATGCGTACGTCGATGGCACCACGCCCGACGATCCGCGCCTGGCCGACGCGCGCGCGCGCCTCTCGGCGATCCGCGAGCGCATCAACCGCACGGCGATGATCCTCGAGGGCGGCCCCGAGGGAGCGCTGCTGCTCGTCGACGGCGAAGATCGAGGACGCCTCCCGCGTCGTGATCCGCTGCTCGTCTCGCCGGGCAACCACGAGATCCGCGTGCGCGCGCCGGGCTTCCAGGACTTCGCAGCGAGCGTCGCCGTGCCCGCGGGTCAGAGCGTCGACGTCGGCATCGAGATGATCCCCGTGCAGAGCGGCGGCGTCTCGCTCGGCCCGATCCTCTTGCTCGCGGGCGGCGGCGCGGTGCTCGTCGCAGGGCTCGGTGTCGGCGGCGCCGCGCTCGGTCAGGCGGGCAGCGCGCCGAGCAGCACGAGCGCGCAAGCCAACGATGCCCGCACGCTCGCGCTCGTCTCCGACATCCTCTGGCCCACGGGCGCCGCGATCCTCGCGGGCGGTCTCGTGTGGCTCATCGTCGATCTCACCAGCACGAGCGACTCGGGCGAGAGCGCGTCCGCCGCGCTGCACGTCACGCCGCTGCTCGGTCCCTCGCTCGTCGGCTTCTCTGCCGACGGTCACTTCTGATCTCGCGCTTCTGAGTCTTCGGAGGTCGTCATGACTCGCTCTTCCCTTCGTCTTCTCTCTCCTCTTCTGCTCGCGCTGAGCGCGTGCTCCGTCCTCGTCGAGGGCGCGATCCCCGAAGATCCGCCGCCCTCGGACTCGTGCATGGGCCTCGCCGACGGCACCGTCTGCACGCGCGAAGGAATCGAGGCGCCGCTGATCTGCCTCGAGGGCCTGTGCACGAACTCGCGCTGCGGTGACGGGCAGCTCGATCTCCGTCCCAAGCAGGACGGCAGCGCCGAGATCTGCGACGACGGCAACGACGAGGGCAGCGACGGCTGCGAGCCCGACTGCACCGAGACCGTTCGTTGTATGGCCGATGAGGACTGCGCCGATCCTGAGATCGCCTGCCTCGAGGGCGTGTGCGACATGGAGTCGGGCGAGTGCTCGATCGCCGAGTCCGCCGACGGCGCGAGCTGCGTCGACGGCGACAACAGCGGGATGTGCATCGGCGGCCTCTGCGTCGCCGCCGGCTGCGGCAACGGCACGATGGAGGCCGGAGAGATCTGCGACGACGGCAACACCGACGCGAAGGACGGCTGCTCGCCGTTCTGCAAGCCCGAGTGCCTCGACAACAACGCGTGTCAGCAGGACGTGTGTCTCGGCTCCGAGCGCTGCATGGTCACCACGGGACCGACGGGTCAGATCGGCATCTGTCTGCCCGACCCGAGCGCGATGGTGCTCGACTGCGACGCGACGTGTGAGGTGTGCGACTCGATCATGGAGGCGTGCGTGCCCTCGCCCGGCGCCGACGCGGACTTCGACGGCCACCCGAGCACCACGTGCGGCGGCGATGACTGCAACGACGCCGACCCCGACATCAACCCGGGCCTCGCCGAGATCTGCGGCGACATGATCGACTCGAACTGCAACGGAAACACGGACGAAGGCGCCGTCAGCGACTGGTACGCCGACTGCGACGACGACGCCTACGCGAGCTCGTCGGCGTTGCCGGTCTCGAGCTGCGGCGAGCCCGCGGGCGCGCCGCCCGAGTGCTCCGCGGGAGACTGGACCACGCGCGCGCCCGCGGGCAGCGCAGTCGACTGCCTCGACACGGATCGCACGGTGCGTCCGGGCACGCGCGAGTTCTACGCGTCGCCCTACACCGTCGGTCGCGAGACGTCGTTCGACTACAACTGCGACGGCGTGGAGGAGCCCGAGTTCCGGCGCGTCGCCTCGCCCACCACCATGGCCTGTGACCGCACGTGCGCGGAGTCGACGGTGATCGGGCTCACCACGGTCTGCGGCGCCACGGCGACCCGCTACTCCTGCGTCGAATCCGCCGGCGTCTGCCGCCGCACCGCGAACCCGCTCCGCTACTACCTCCGCTGTCATTGATCTGCCCGCACGCACAGGCGCGCGCGTCGTCGAGGGCCCGGTCGTGTAGACTGGCCGGGTGTCCCTCCGCATCGACCAGGATCACGGGCGCTTCAAGCAGATCGTCCGCGGTCGGATCCGGCAGAACCTCAAGAAGTACATCTCGCACGGCGAGCTGATGGGCAAACAGGGGAAGGACGTCGTGTCCATCCCCGTCCCGCAGATCGACATCCCGCGCTTCCGCTACTCCGACAAGCAGGGCGGCGGCGTGGGCCAGGGCGACGGCGACGAGGGCGATCCGATCGGCGGCGGCGAAGAGGGCAAGGACGGGGACGGCAAGGGCAAGGCCGGTCAGAACGAAGGCCAGCACGCGCTCGAGGCCGAGGTGACCCTCGACGAGCTCGCGGAGATCCTCGGCGAGGAGCTGCAGCTCCCGAACATCGCCAACAAGGGCAAGAGCAAGATCGTCGATCAGAAGGATCGCTACGTCGGCGTGCGCCGCGTGGGCCCGAACTCGCTCCGCCACTTCAAGCGCACCTACAAGCAGGCGCTGCGCCGGCAGATCTCGACGGGCACCTACGACCCGAAGAACCCCATCGTCATCCCCACCCGCGACGACATGCGCTTCCGCGCGTGGAAGACGCAGGAGGAGCCGATCGCGAACGCCGTCATCGTCTACATGATGGACGTGTCGGGCTCGATGGGAGACGAGCAGAAGGAGATCGTGCGCATCGAGTCCTTCTGGATCGATACGTGGCTCCGCAAGCAATACAAAGGTCTCGAGACGCGCTTCATCATCCACGACGCCGTGGCCCGCGAGGTCGACCGCGAGACGTTCTTCAAGACCCGCGAGTCGGGCGGCACGATGATCTCGAGCGCCTACAAGCTCTGCCATCAGATCCTCGAGCGCGACTACCCCGCCGCCGAGTGGAACGTCTATCCGTTCCACTTCTCCGACGGAGACAACTGGTCGGTCGACGACACGCTCCAGTGCATCGAGATCCTGAAGACGAAGCTCCTGCCGATCAGCAACGTGTTCTGCTACGGCCAGGTCGAGAGCCCTTATGGCTCGGGCCAGTTCATCAAAGACGTCCGCGAGCACCTGGGCAAGGACGAGCGCGTGATCACGAGCGAGATCCGAGACCGCGACGCCATCGTCGAGTCGATCAAAGAATTCCTCGGCAAAGGCAAATAGCCTCTTCGCCGCTCAGGGCTGGTAATCGACCACGACGGGCACGAGCGAATCGGTGGTCGTTCCATCACCGAGCCGCCCGTCGTCGTTCTGGCCCCAACAGCGCAGCGTCCGGTCGAGCGTCTCGCTGCAGCCGTGCGTCGCGCCGAGCCACACACGACGGACATCACTCTCCATCCGAGTTGGCATCGCGTGATCGTCCCGGGTGCCGTCGCCCAGCTGTCCTGCGTCGTTGGCGCCCCAGCACCAGCGCTCTCCGAGGGTGGTCAGTGCACACGTCCCCGCGCCACCGGCGACCAGCGCCGTGACCGGCGGTAGGCCGACGACCTCACGCGGCGTGTTCGTGGAGCTCACGACCGTGGGCACACCCAGCTGACCTCGGTCGTTCCGGCCCCAACACCAAACCGTCTGGTCGCGCGCGAGGGCGCAGGCGTGGAGATCGCCGGCCGCAATCCCGATCGTCGGGCGCGCGAGGGACACGGGCACAGGCGCGCTGGCATCGACCGAAGCGCCGTTGCCCAGGGTTCCGTCGGTCCCGGTGCCCCAGCAGAACGCGGACTCGGTGTCGATCGCGCACGCGAACAAGCGTCCGACCGCCAGCGCGTTGGCGAACGCGATCGTCGTGACCCGCACGGGGGCGCGCGTCGTGGGCGACACGACACCGTCGCCCAACAAGCCATCACCCCAACACCACACCTCCGAGCGCCTCGTACGCACACAGGCGAAGTAGGCACCGGACCCGATCTCGATCGCTCCCTCGACCCAACCTTCCGGGCTCCAGTCGTCACAGCTGACCTCGCCCCACACCCATGCGTGACAGAGACGCGCGCCGCCACCGATCGCCAACGCGCGAACCCCCCGCGATCCCTCGGCACCACGCGAGGTGAGACGATACGGAGTCTCTGCCACCAGGCCTTCCGTGCCCTGCCGCGCCAGCGACAGCGTCTGAAAGGGGCTACAGCCATCCACGCATGCGCCCGAGCGACACGGCATCTCGCACCCGCCGCAGTGTCTCTCGTCGCTGGCCAGCTCGTTCGTGCACGCGAGCGCCTCGTCGCACGCGGCCCATCCGCCACTGCACATGAGATCGAAGCAGCGCGCATCCACGCACTCGGTGCGCGAGGCGTGACGACCTGCGCAGTACGCAGACAGCCCGTCCACCACACCATCGCAGTCCTCGTCGACACCGTCGCAGGTCTCGCGGGCGCCCGGCCTCAAGCGACGATCCGTGTCGTCACAGTCCTCTCGCGGGAGCCTCCCTCCCGCACACGCAGCCTCGGTCGCCGCGTAGCCATCACCATCGAGGTCCTCGCGAATCCCGTCGCAGTCTCCATCGATGCCGTCGCACGACTCCGCGGCGCCCGGATGGATGAAGTCCGCCGCGTCGTAGCAATCCCGCGGACCGACACAGTCGAACGCGAAGAAGCCGTCTCGATCCGAGTCGCCTGACCGCTCGTCGATGTGCCCATCACAGTCGTCGTCGACCCCGTCGCATGCGCGCTCCGGAACGAACGGTGTGACCGACGGGTTCGCGTCGTCGCAGTCCGTGGGAGTCGACGACCAGCAGGCCCTCTCACACGTCACCGGTCGCACACCCTCCACGGGTCGGCACGCAGACGATTCCGAGTACCCCATTCCCCCGGCGCCGTCGCAGTCACAGTCCGGTACGAACGCGAGCTCGCCGTCCAGGCCCTCGTCGACGATGTCATCGCAGTCGTCGTCACGTCGATTGCACGACTCGGCCGCCCCGGGATGTCGGTAGAAGTCTCGATCGTCGCAGTCGAACACCGGAGTGCATCCCTCGTGGACGAAGCCATCGGAGTCGCCGTCTTCACAGCAGAGTCGTGCGGCCTCGCTGCAGGCCGGGCACGGGAGGCCCGGCTGACACTCGTTCCGATCGTCGATCGGATCCCAGCCGCAGCCTTCGCGCCCGTTGCAGAAGATTCGGTCGTCGCAATCCTCGCTGTACCAACACAGGTCTCGCGAGGCGTCAGGCGGCCTCGGTGCATCGGGCCCATGAGCATCGCGCGGAACACGGAAGGCGTCGTCGAGCGCATCGGGGGCATCCAGAGGGCCCACGTCCGTCGGTCGATTGGCATCGATCGGTGTCGGCGGTGTCTGGCACGCCGCCAAGGCGACGAGCAGAGCTCCCGAGATCACCACGCGCCACATCGGCGTCGATGTAGCACGGTTCAGCGGATGTCGGCCGGGACGCGGATCTGCATCAGTGCTTGGTAGAGCTCGTAGACGGCGGCGAGGCCGCGCTCCATCTCGGGGCCTCGGTCGTACTGGGCCATTCGGCCGTACGCCCAGCCCGCCCTCATCGTCTCGAGCGATCCGCCGCCTCGATCACTGGGTCGCTGCACGGTGAGCTCGATGTAGCTGTCGTCGTCGGGACACTCGTCGCGAGGCGTCACGCTCGCATTCGTGCCCACACCGAGCGCGTCGCAGGCAGAGAGCGCCTTTCGGATCCTCTCGAGGGCGGCTGCTTCCACGGCGTGCGGCATCACAGCTCGGCCCTCGTCCTCTTCGGTCCCGCCCTCACTGCGTGTGATCGTGCCGTGCACGTCGAGTCGATAGAAACACGCGCCCGGGCGACCGTAGCGCACGTCGTTCATGTGGAAGCGGAGCAAGAGCTCGTCGGTCCGCACCGTGCGGGTGATGGACGGCAGCGTCTGCGCCCACGCCGCGAGATCACGCCTTCGCTGCGCGTCGTCTTCTTCGGCGAGCGCGCCGGCGAGCACGAAGAGCGAGCGCACGGTCGGCCCCGCGGCCAGGGGTAGCTTGGCGAGCAGCGGCTCTTGGCCCGCCACCGGACAACGCACCTCCACACGCGCTCCCTCGAACGAGATCTCGAACAGGCACTCTCCCGCGCCCATCCGCGTGGTGCGCGTCGCGACGAGCGCCGCCACCATGCTGACGGCGCGCTGGTGGAGCTCCGCGTGGAGCTGCTCGCGACAGACGCCATCACTCGCGTGAGGCCCTTGGGTGTCCACGCCGACCTCGAGCGACTCGATGCCGAGGCTCGCCGCACGAAAGTGGATGGGCTCCCTCGAGTCACTCCGCTTCGTGAGGCTGGCCGCGTCGGACTCGGCGAGCTCCGCCTTCACGGCATCGAAGATCGGCCGCTCGCCGCGTCCGAGCAGCTTGGTCTGCCATGCAGCGGCGCTCACCACGAGACCGAGCACGCTGGCCGCACGTCCCCGCGGAGCGCCGATCACGACGCGGCGACTGACACCGTCCGCGCGCGTGGTCGCTAGACTCATGGTGAGCCCGGCAGGGGCTGACGGCTGCTCGAGGAGGTCGTCCGCGCCGAGCGCCGTGAGCCAGCCCGAGAGAGAGCGACTGACGCTCTCCTCGAGACGCACACTCCGAAACGCAGACCCGTCGGACAAGGGTGACTCGCGCAACGACGCGGACGGCGCGATCGCGAGCGCCACCTCCAGCACCTCTGGCGTCGAGTGCCAGAGTCGGAGGTCGATGCCCCTCGGGATCTTGGCGTGGCAGACGACGAGCGAGAGAGGAAACACGCGCCACCTCCCGAGTGTGTCAGCCCAAGAACCGCGCCCTCAGGGCCTTCGAAGGCACGAGACACGACTCGGTCTTTCCGAACCAGCGGTATCGATTCTTCGCGATGAAGCGATAACCGAGGTCGCGCAGGAAGCGCGGGAGGATCAGCGCGACGCGGCCCCAGCGCCATGGGGCCTCGAGGTGCCTGGCGATCTTCAGCGCGCCCGTGCTGCGATCGTACGCCTGGCCGTCCTCGATGAAGACCATCGTGTCGGGATCGGCCTGCGCGACGACGTCGAGCCGTCCGTGTCGCTCGAGCAGCGCCCGACCCGCCTCGGACTGGATCGAGCAGAACCGGATCGTGGGCTCCCGCTCGTGATCGACGATGAATTGCACCGTCTTGCTGCAGAGGTTGCAGACACCGTCGAACAGGAGAATCGGGCCGTCGTTCGTCATCCTCAGAACAAGCGGTTGATCCCGTTCAAGGCCGCGACGCGGTAGGCCTCGGCCATCGTCGGGTAATTGAACGTCGTGTTGATGAAGTAGCGCAGTGTGTTGGCGCCGTTCGGCTGGCTCATGATGGCCTGTCCGATGTGCACGATCTCCGCCGCTTGATCGCCGAAGCAGTGGATGCCGAGGATCTCGAGCGTCTCTCGGTGGAAGAGCAGCTTGAGCATGCCCACTGTGTTGCCCGTGATCTGCGCGCGGGCGAGCGAGCGGAAGAGCGAGTGTCCCACCTCGTAGGGAATGCCCGCGGCGGTGAGCTCTTTCTCGCTCTTGCCGAGCGAGCTGATCTCCGGCGAGGTGTAGATGCCCGTGGGCATCTGCTCGACGAGGCGCGTCTCGCTCTCTCCATGCATCGCGTGGTGCGAGGCGAAACGGCCCTGATCGTAGCTCGCGGACGCGAGGCTCGGATAGCCGATCACGTCTCCGACTGCATAGATGTGCGGGACGGTGGTGCGGAAGTGATCATCGACCTTGATCTGCCCACGCGAGTCCGGCTCGATGCCGACGCTCTCGAGACCGAGATCGTGCGTGTTGCCCGTGCGCCCCTGGGCCCAGAGGAGCACATCCGTCTTGATGCGCTTTCCGCTCTTCAGATGGAGGATGACACCGTCGTCGGTGGTCTCGACACGCGCGGCCTCTTCGTTGTGCCGGATCACCACGCCTTGATCGCGCAGGTGGTAGGCGAGCGCGTCGACGATCTCGTCGTCGAGGAACGAGAGCAGCTTGTCTCGGCTGTTGATCAGATTGACCTTCACGCCGAGGTTCCGAAAGATCGACGCGTACTCACAGCCCACCACGCCAGCGCCGTAGATGGTGATCGAGTCGGGGGTCGAGTCGAGCTTGAGGATGGTGTCCGAGTCGCGGACGCGTGGGTGCGTGAAGTCCACGTCGGCGGGTCGGTACGGACGCGAGCCCACGGCGATCAGGAACTTCTTTCCACGGATGCGGCGCGCGCCTGCGGTGGTCGCGACCTCGATCTCGTGCGGCCCGACGAAGCGCGCGTGACCGAACACGACCTTCACGTGGTTGCGTGTGTAGAAGTCGCGTCGCATCGCGACCTGTCGCGCGATGACCGTGTCGGCTGCGCGCAGCATCTGCGGAAAGGTGACAGGCACCTGAGCGACGTAGGGACCGAGCACCGGGTTCTTGCGCGCCTCGAGCACCTGCGTGACCTGATGACGCAGCGCCTTGCTCGGGATCGTCGCCCAGTGTGTGCAGCCGCCGCCCACGTCGCGATACCGCTCGACCATGACGACGCTCGCGCCGTCCTTGGACGCCTTCATCGTCGCGCCCTCGCCTGCGGGGCCGCTGCCGATCACGACCAGATCGTGCTCTCGCTCGAACGCCAGGATGCTCTCTCGATCCAATGCTCACCTCGGGAAGACGCCTGCGGACTCGCGCAGGCTGCGCCGCACGGCGCGCCCGCAGGGTAACGGACGCACCCGCGACCGACCATTCCTCGACGCTCCGGGCCGTCAGAACGCCCGCATGCGTGGGTCCCGCGTGCGAGGCACCGTCATGACGTACCGCGATCAGACCGAGAGCCTGGTCGCACGCATCCGCGACCTCGAGTCCGAAGTGGCAGGGCTCCGCGCGACGCGCGACGCGCGCGAGGCCCGCGATCGCGCCTTGGCATCACAGCTCGACGCGTTCGGGGCCACTTCGGTGATGCGGGTGGAGCGCGTCCTCGACCGGGCACTGGGACCGCTCGATCTCGGCACGATCGTCGCGCTCGCGGGACATCGCCTCGGCCCCGCGAAGTCGTCACGAGGCGGCGCACGGTTGCGATGGTGGTGGGTGCGGGACGAGCGTCGTGCGATCGAGCTCGTCACCTCGAACGAGGGAGACACGACACGCTTGTCGTTCGTCGAGAAGCGCGTCGGATCGTCCAGCGCCTTCAACGGGCTCACCGGCGTGAGCCTCGTCGTCGTCGCCGTGCTGCTCGTGATCGCAAGCGGCGTGACCGGCGATCCGAGCGTCGCGTTCGCGCTCTTCCTCGCATGGCTCGTGCTCGCCTACGTCGCGTTCCGCGCCCGACGACTCGCGGTCGCGCGCGTGAGGCATCGAGAGCTCGAGACGATCCTCGATGCCCTCGTCGCGGCGCTGCGCTGAATGTCGGGCTTGCCGCCAAGCGCGACCGGGTCCTCCGCTCAGGGAGCGAGAAACAGTCGACTCGCGACATGAAGGGACGCGGTGGTGGGGGGTCCAGGGCGAGTTCCGCAGGCCGAAGGCCGAGGATGTTTGAGCATCGGACCCCCCCTCCGCCGCGGCCCGCTTCCGAAGGGGGTTCTTTCTCGCTCTCAGTCGCTCTCTCAACTTCGCGTCGTCGTTCGGACGACGTCTTCGACCGTGTCGAGCAGCCAGCCGAGCTCGTCCATCGGCACGTTGAGGCGTGGCGTCACGTAGATCGTGTCGCCCAGCGGGCGCAGCAAGACGCCGCGCTCACGCGCGCGCTCGGCGACGCGTTGGCCCAGGCCCGTGCCGCCGTAGCCGACGTCTCCCAGGTCGATCGCGCCGATCATCCCGAGCGCGCGGTGACCGCTCACGCCCTCGATCGAGGCGAGGCGCTCGGTCCACGCGGCGATCCTGTCGGCGCGCGGCGCGATTCCCTCGAGCACCTCTTCGTCTCGGTAGATCGCGAGCACCTCGCGCGCGACCGCCGCGCCGAGCGCGTGTCCGCAGAACGTGTGGCCGTGCATCAGCGCGCGGGAGGCGCCGCCCGAGAAGCCGTCGTACACGCGCTCGCTCGCGATCGTCGCCGCCATCGGCAACACACCCGCGGTGAAGCCCTTCGCGGTGCAGAGGAGGTCGGGCACCACGCCCGCGCGCTCGCAGGCCCACATCGATCCCGTGCGGCCGTAGCCAGTGAACACCTCGTCGGCGACGAAGAACGTGTCGATCTCACGCGTGAGCGCGTGGAGCGCGCGCAGCACCTCGGGTGGATGCATGCGCATGCCCGACGCGCCCTGCACGAGCGGCTCGACGACGAGCGCCGCGATCTCGTCGCCGTGCGCGCGCATCGTCCTCGTGACCTCCTCGAGCACGCGATCCCAGCCGCCCACCTCGCTCGGGTGCGGCGCGCGGTGGATCTCGAAGAGCAGCGGTCCGAACGTGCCGCGGAACTCCTCGATCGAGGCGAGGCTCATCGCAGCGAGCGTGTCGCCATGGTAGGCGCCCGCGAGCGCGACGAAGCGACGACGCGCGGGCCGCCCGTTCTGTTGCCAGTACTGGAACGCGATCTTCGTCGCGACCTCGATCGACGTGCTGCCATCGTCCGAGAAGTGCATGCGCGTCAGGCCCTTCGGCGCGACAGCCGCGAGCTCTCTCGCGAGCAGCGCGATCTCGGGGTGCGTGTTGCCGCCCGCGGCCACGTGGAAGAGGCGATCGCTCTGCTCCTTCACGCGATGAACGAGGCGCGGATGTCGATGACCGAGCGTGCACGTCCACCACGAGCCGATCGCGTCGAAGTAGCGACGGCCGTCGTGGTCGGTGAGCCAGCTGCCCTCGGCCTCGACGATCACCAGCGGCTCGTGCTGCTCGTGCTTGTCGCGCGACGTGTACGGCGGCCACACGTGCGCGCGCTCGAGCGCGATCAGCGCGTCGCGTGAAGGCTTCGTCGGCTCGCTCACGAGGCGCCTCTATCACGACCTCACGCGTGCGCGCCGCGCGCGACTCCGTGCTAGCGCCGTCTCATGAACGCTCGCCCGATGTGGATCATCGTCTCTGCGCTCCTTCTCGGCGCGTGTGGGGGCTCCCCCGCACACACGGACTCGCCCACGGGCTGCGTGCCGCGCGGCAGCGGCGCACCGCCCGAGGGATGCGAGATCGTGGTGGGCCAGTGCTGCTACCGCGTGTCCACGGACGCGTGCGCCGCCGCAGGCTGCACCGGCCGGTGTCTGATCCTCGAGTCCTACCCCGGGCAGGTGCAGTGCGAGTGAGCCGTGCGCGTCGTCGTCGGGACGGGTCCGTTTTCGACGGCGCGATCCGTGTCGTGCTCTACGCTCGCGCGATGCGCCCTCTCCTGGTCTTGTCCCTCGCGCTCTCGATCTCCGGCTGCGGCGCACGCTCGGCCGCGACCACCTCCACGACGCCCACGCCGGCGAGCCCCGCCGCGACCACGAGCGACACGAGCGACGACAGCGCGACTTCGGCGCAGGCGCCGTGCACGCACTGGGATCCCGCCGACGATCGCACCGTCGCGCCCGCCGACGTCGCGGCGCCACCCGCGAGCGCGCGCGATGGCGGTGATGGCCTGCGGTTCTGCATCGTGCGCCGCGGCACCTCGACGGAGCGACCGACACGCGAGAGCCACGTGCGCGTGCACTACACGGGCTGGACCACCGACGGGCAGATGTTCGACAGCTCGTACGCGCGCGGTGAGCCCGCGAGGTTCGGCGTGACGGAGGTGATCCGCGGCTGGACCGACTCGCTCCTCCACATGAGCGTCGGTCAGGTCCGGCGCGTCTGGATCCCCCAAGAGCTCGCTTACGCCGGACGCGAAGGGATGCCTGCCGGCATGCTGGTGTTCGACATCGAGCTCGTCGCGATCGATCGCTGACCCACGAGCGCGTGAACGCGCGAGCCGCGAATCGCCTTCGAAAAGAAGGCTTGCGCTCGCACTATCGCGTGATAGGGTCCAGCCCATCGCGGTTGGTGACGCCACGTGGAGGGGGCGCCGACGAGCCGCATCGAGAGAGCGTGGTCTCGATCTCTCGCGTCCGTCGTAGGGGGGCACCCATCTCGCGGCGCCTGCGCCGCGGACAAGGAGGTCGTCATGGAAAGCGCCGTCGCTCTCGCGTTGCCGGTCGTTCCGTCATCTGTCGCCTCGTCCGAGATCGTCATCCGAGCAGCGCCTCGAGCCTCGCGTGCGGCGCTCGCGCGCGTGGGTCTCGTGCTGACCGTGCTCGCGCTCTTGCTCGCCGTGTTCGCGGCCTCGCTCATCGGTCCGTTCATCATGTTCGTGGCGCCGCTCATCCTGGTGATGGGCTCTGCGCTCGGACCCCTGCATGCGATGATGCGCGGCGAGCTCTGACGGAAGGACGCCCATGCGTGAGTGGATCTCGTCTCTGTCCTTTTCCGAGCTGCTGGGCGTGGTGCTCGCCGCGTGCGTGTCCTTCACCGCGCTCGGCCTCGCGATGGGCTACGCGTCGGAGGCCTACTGGCAGCCGCGGTCGCGAACGGTGTTCGCGATCCCGCTCAAGCCAGGTCAGCTCCGAAAGGAGATGCTGGGCACGCTGATCTTCCACGCGCTCTTCGTGCCTGCGCTCGCCGGCGCGATCGCGAGCGGTGCGATCTCGTTCTCGAGCGGGTGGATGGCCGAGATCCTGGGCTTCTTCGGGCCCTGGTACGGCTTCATGACCTTCTACTATTTCCTCCATCGCGCGATGCACCACCCGCGTCTGTTCTGGATGCATCGCTGGCATCACGTCTCGATGGTCACGACACCGATGACCGGCTTCTCGATGCATCCTGCGGAGGCGGCAGGCTGGTTGGTGGGCATGCTCGGCCCGTGCATCGTGCTCTCGCAGCTCGACCTGCTCGGCTTCTGGGGCTTCGTTGCGTGGCTGTCGATCACGTGGTCCGGCAACATCGCCGGCCACGCGAACGCCGAGCTCTTCCCGCTGCGCTCGAGCCGCCTGACGACGGTGCTGTCGAACCCGATCTCGTACCACTCGCTCCATCACGCGCGCTTCACGGGGCACTACGGCTTCGTCGCCGCGTTCATGGATCGACTCTTCGGCACCGAGTTCGCGGACTGGAAGGAAGTGCACGACCGCGTGTACGACGGACAGCCCATGACGTCTCTGCGTCACAGGGGCCCGAGCTACGCGATCCCATCGCACCCCTCACAAGAGCCGACGCACGAGTAGCGTCAGCCGCGCACGATGCCCGGTTCGTCGCGACGGCCGCGCAAGTAGTCGAGGTGCTCCATCGGCGTTCGCCTGCCCTCGGGCTCGAGCTTGCTGAAGAGCAGCATGCTCGGCGAGTGCACACGCGGGTCGGCATACGTGTAGGGACCGGCGATGCCGATCATCCAGCCATCTCCGCTCGCCCAGTGAGGCGGGTCGATGCGGAAGCGGAGGACGAAGTGGATGCCGTCGGGCTGCTCGGTGCGGTGCACGACCTCGATCGCCGTGGGCACGGCCGCGAGCTCGTTCGGGTGTGCGAGCCACTGCGCGAGATCGGCAGCCACGAGCGCCTCGACGGAGAAGCGCGGCGTGTCGGTGAGCGCGCGGTGCGGCGACACGCGCAGCAGATCGTGCGCGGCTCGGCGCGTGAGCAGATCGGAGGCGAGCGCATCGATCAGCGCGGGCTCCGGCGTGCCGCCAGCGTCGAGCACCACGAGGAGCGGTTCCATGCGTCGCAGCAGCTCTTGGTGCTGTCGTCGTGACGCGCGGCGCACACGCCACACGAGCCACGCCCACACGCCCGCCGCGAGGAGCACGAGGACGAGCGCGAGCCCCGAGAGCGCGAGACAGATCCACGTCCACATCACGCGCGAGCATGACGAAGACCACGGCGCTCGCCAACGAGTGACAGGTTGCGCGGCCTCGTGCTGCAATGCCGTCGCATGTTGCTCGGGGCGAGCTCGGCACCGTGGAAGGAACGCACTGCGCTGCTCCGCGCGCGTGTGCTCGGCTCGCTGATCGAGCGCGAGCACGAGGCCGCGGTGCTCGTGCTCGCGCTGCTCGCGGGCGAGCCCGTGTTGATCGTCGGGCCCGCGGGCACGGGCAAGACGACGCTCGCGCGACGGCTCGCCGCGCAGCTCGAGGGCGCGCGCGTGTTCGAGCGCACGCTCGATGGGACCTCGCTCGTCGAGGACGTGCTCGGACCGCTGTCCTTGCCTGCGCTCGAGGCGGGCCGACACGAGCGATGTCTCACGGGCCACGCCGCGGACGCCGAGATCGTGATCCTCGATCAGGTGCTCGAGGCCCGCGGGCCCACGCTCGAGGCGCTGCGATCGCTGCTCGACGATCGACGCGCAACCGTGGGCGAGACGACGCACCACGCGCCGCTCGAGCTCGCCCTCGGGACGATGCGCGAGGCGACGCGGACGAGCTCGGTGCTCGCCGATCGCTTCCTCTTCACGGTGGCGTGCGCTCCCACGCGGTCGCTCGACGCGCTGCTCGCGAGCTCACCCGCGAGCGACGGTCCTGCGCTCCTCGATCGCGAGACCCTCTCCGCGCTGCGTGCGCGTGCCGAGGCCGTGACGCTGGGCCCGCTCGTCGTGCGCGTGCTCGCCGCGCTGCGTGGCCTCCTGCTCGAGCGCGAGCTCGCGCTCTCGAACGGTCGATGGCAGCGCCTCGGACGCGCGCTCCGCGTGCATGCCGCGAGCGATGATCGCGCGCAGTCGACGCTCGCCGACCTGTGGCTCGTGCCCCACGCGCTCTCGAGCGATCCGGGGCACGCGCCGATGATCGTGCGCGCGATCACGGACGCGACGCGGCTCGCGATCCGTGAGGGGGCCGCGAGCCTCGCCACGCACGCCGAGGTGCTCGCGACCGCTGTGCGCGAGGCTGCGCAAGCGACGGAGCTCGCGACGGACGCCAGCGGCGCGGCGCTCTTCCTCGACGAAGAGGGCGGGCACTCTCCGTCTCACGTCCGCACGCGCCAGCGCACCGACGCGCTCGGGCATGCGCTCTATCACCCACCGCACGACCTCGGCTCGCGCATCCGCGCGATGACGTTCGAGGATCTGTGGCACCTGCACTTCGAGCGGCTGCCTCACGGCATGGCGCGCATGAAGGCGTACATGTCGAGCCCGACGAACCAGGTGCTCGAGTCGATCCCGCGCGAGCCCGTCACGCGACCGCGTCGTCATGCCGCGCACGTGATCGAGGGCTGGCAGAAGTGCTGCGCGGCGCTGTCGCGTGAGGTGGGCGCGCTCGCGCGAGGACTGCTCGACGAGCGTCCCGGGCGCGACGCGACCGACGTGCTCGGCATGACCCGCAAGGACTTCGACGCTGCGTTGGCCTCGCTCCACGGCACGCTCACCGAGCTCGATCGCGTGCGCGATGGGATCGCTCGGCTCCCGAGGCTCGCGACGTGACGACGATCGATCCTCTGCTCGCGCGCTCGACGCGCTCGTGGACGGGCGATCCGCACGTGCGCCTCGAAGCGCTCTTGGACGTGCGCGCGTCGCTCGTCGACAGGGGACGCCTCGTGCGCGCGCCGTTCCTGCGATGGCTCGGCGAGTCGATCGGCGACGAGGTGTTCGAGGCCTGTGTGCGCGCGGATCTCACGGCGCACGCCTTCGCTCGGAAGGCCGTGGCCGACGAGGCGCTGTGCGTGCTGCTCGACGTGCTGGAGGAGAGCGCGTCGCTGCGAGTCCACGCGAGCGCCCACGATCCGGCGATGGCGCTCGAGCTCGTCGCGCACGCGCTCGAGCAGCGCTTCGTCGCGAGGTGGGCGAGCGTGCCGCTGCCACCGATCGCTCCGTTCACGACACAGCACGACGACACTGTCGACGAGGCGCCCTCCCCTCGCCCGCTCGAGTCCGTGCTTCGTCGAAGGCTGGCGGAAACTGGATGAGGGAGCGAATCCGCACGGCGAGACGAGGCGAAGATCGGTTTCCGGGCGAATCCGCACGGCGAGACGATGGTGCAGATCGATTGGGGAGCTCCGGAGCTTCCCGATTCGAGATCACCTCGGTTTCGGAACCTCCAGAGCCTCCCGATTCGAGATCACCTCGGTTTCGGAACCTCCGGAGCTTCCCGATTCGAGATCCTCTCGCTTTCGGAACCTCCGGAGCTTCCGGGCGCCAGGACGTCAGGAAAAGCGAACGGCGACCCGTCACCGAGTCGCCGTGCTTGTGTGTCGCCTGTGATTCGGGTCAGTCGCCGATGGCGATCCCGAGCTTGTGGCGGAGCTGGAGGTACGGCTCGCTGACGCCGTAGAGGTGAAGCTCGCGGAGACGGTCCTTCTGCGGGACCGCGGCGGCTTCGTCGGGGCTCGCCTTCACGATCGCTGTCGAGGCCTCGAGGTCGTTCGCGAGGAGGAATCCCACGCGATCCGCGGTGAGGTCGACGGCGGCCGTCCAGCGCTTGAGGTCGAGCTCGGGTGCCGAGGCGAGCAGCCTGTTCACGTGGCTGCGCAGCACTTCCTTCTGCGGACCGGAGAGGTGCTGCTGGATCGCCCGCATGTGCTCCTCGACCTGCGTCGAGAGATCACCGGGGATCGGGAACGCCGCGACCTGCGTCTTGATCGACGCGAGCAGCCACGCGCGGAGGCCCGAGCCCGTGGGCACGAGGTAGCGCAGGAACATGCCGCCCTTGAGGTACGCGAGGTGTCGGCCCGCGAGGAACGCGAGCACCTGCGAGGGCGCGGCGGCGCGGCCGGCCTTGCCGAGGCTGATCGCGGCGGGCGAGCTGAACACGTAGCCGAGCGCGCCCGGATCGTCGTCGCGGTAGTAGAGGTCGGGCAGCGTGATGCGGGTGGCCTGCGAGGCGTACCAGAGCGTGCGCGCGAGGTCGGCGGCGTCCTTCTCCGCGTCGCGCTTCTGGCTCGGGTCGAGCTTGAAGCTCGAGAGCGGCTGGCTGCGCACGGCGAAGACCGCGGGCGCGATCGCCGTGAAGATGTCGGTGAGCAGCGGATCCTGATCGGGATGCTGCACGTGCTTGAGCCAGAGGTCGTCGGTGAGGACCTCCTTGATGGCCGCGGGCTGACGACGACGGTGCTTCTTGAAGAAGCCCTCTTCATCGGGCTCGGCGTTCTTGAGCATCGTGAGCGCCTGACAGACACACCAGCTCTCGTCGGGCTTCTTGGCCTCGGTGTAGAGCTTGCGGAGGGCCTGGTAGCTCTCGATGCGGTAGGGGTTGCCCGCGAGCAGCTGCTGGTGGACGCGCACGGCCTGCGCGAAGAACTTCTTGGGCTCCTTCGCGAAGATCTCGGCGAGCTGCTCGCTGCGACGACGGTTGTCGGGCTCGAGCTTGGCCGCCTTCTCGAACGCCTCGACGGCATCGGCGGGGCGGTTGAGGCGGTGCTTCAAGAGCTCGCCGAGCGAGTCCCAGAGGTGCGCGAGATCGTGCGGCGTCGCGCTCGTCTCCACGCGCTTGAGCTGATCGCGGTACGCCTTCTCGAGGCGCGCCCAGTCCTGCTTCTGCGTGAGCGCAGAGACGAGCCCGTCGAACGCCTTGGCCAGGCCCGAGCTCAGATCGAGCGCCTGCTCGTAGTAGTCCGCCGCCTCGTCGAGGCGACCGAGCTCCATGTGCGAGATGGCGGCCGCGGTGTTGTAGTACTTCGCGAGCTGCGCCTTGTCGGAGACGAGCTCCGCGATGCGCAGGATGACCTCGACGAGCTTGCCCCAGTCCTTCGTCTCCGAATAGACGGCCATCAGCTTCGAGAGGAGGTTGCGGTCGTCGCCGCGCAGCTCGAGCGCCGAGACGTAGGCCTTGCCGGCGCGCGCCTTGTCGTGGAGCTTGCCGAGCAGGACGTCGCCCTGCTCGACGAGGAGATCGAAGCGCTCGCTGTCGGGCGCCACGTCGATGCGTCGCTTCAGCGTCGCGACGACCTTCTCCCACTCGCCCTTGGCGACGTGGAGCTCCTTGAGCGAGTGGAGCGCCTCGGGCTGACCCACGAGGAGCTGCGCTGCCTCTTCGAGGAAGGTCTTGGCCTCGTCGAGCTGCTCGCTGCGTCGCAGCGCATCGCCCAGGCGCCACACGATGCGGCCGCGGTCGGTGCCGGTGAGATCCTTGCCGCCCTGCTTGAGGAGATCTCGGTAGAGCTCGGCGGCCTCGTCGGCAGCGCCCGAGTCGAACGTCACCTCGGCGACGCGCTCGAGCACCTCACGGTCGGTGGGCGCGAGGCTCTTGGCGTTGAGGTAGGCGCGCTGCGCCTTGTCGTACTGCTTGGCGTTGCGCAGGGCATCGCCGCAGCGGATGCAGGTGGCGAGCGCGTCGTCCTTCGACATCTCGCTCGTGCGCGCGAGCAGCGGCTCGTAGAGCTTGGCCGCCTCCACGAAGTCGCCCGCGTCGAACGCGATGTCGCCCAGGCCGCGCGCCGCCGGCGTGCACGTCGAGTCGAGCTCGAGCGCCTTCTTGTACGCGTCCTTCGCACCCGGCTCGTCCTTGAGCCGATCACGGCGGAGCAGGCCGAGCTCGGCGAGCAGCTTGGCCTTCTTGCTCGCGCCCTCGGTGACCTCGATCTCGCGCTGGAGCAGCTCGGCGGCGCCGTGCGCGTCGCCGCGGCTCGCGTAGACGGCGCGGAGCGCGGAGGCCGCGTTCGTGTCGTCCTTGTTGGCGTCGAGCGCCAGCTTGTACTGCGCGATCGCGCCGTCCTTGTCGCCGGCCTCCTCGAGGATGCGGCCCGCGCGGACGTAGAAGTCGGCCTTCTTGACCTTGTCGCTCTCGGCCTCGGCGAGCTTGCGCACGGCATCGACGGCCGCGTTCTTGTCGCCCGACTTCGCCATGAGGCGCGCGAGGAGCTCGAGCGCCTCGGGGTGATCCGGCTTCACCGACAGCACACGGTCGGCCATGCTCCGCGCGCGCTCGGGCGCACCGACGTCGACCGTCAAGACGCGCGCCGCTTGGAGCAGGAGGTTGATCTTGCGCGGCTCGTCCGCCGACGCGAGCGCGTGACGCTCGAGGGTCGTCGCGAGCTCGTCGAAGCGCTGGAGCTGTCGGTACACGCGCGCGAGCGCGGCGTTGGCGGCGTCGTGACCGGGCTCGATCGCGACGATGTTCTCGTACGACGTCGCGGCCGCCTTGTGATCGACGAACTCCTCTTCCTGGATGCCGCCGATGCGCTCCCAGATGCCGATGCGCTGGCGCGGCGTGGCGACCGTCTCGAGCTGTGCCTCGAGGTTCTTGAGGAGCGCGTCGTAGCGGCCCTTCTGCGCGTAGATGCGCTCGAGGCCCTTGAGCGCGGGCACGAGGCGCGGGCTCTCGACGAGCGCGGCCTCGTACTGCGCAGCGGCGTCGTCGCTCTTCTGCAGCCGATCCTCGTAGACCTCGGCGAGCGCGCACAGCGTGTCGACGCGCTCGGCGCCGCGCTGACCCTGCGCCTTCTTCTCGAGCAGCTTGACGAGGGAGTCCCACTCCTTGCGCTCGCTGTAGAGCATCTCGAGGGCCTCGGTGGCCTTCGGGTGTGCGGCGTCGTCCGCGAGGACCTGCTCGTAGAGATCGCTCGCGCGCTTTCCGTCGTTCAAGCGACGGTGGAGGATCTCGGCGGCCTCGGCCTTGAAGTCGCGAGCCTTCGTGGGGCTCGCGGCCTCGGCGCGCTTGAGCAGGATCGCGGCGAGCTCGGGGTAGCTCTGCGCCTTGCGGTAGAGCGCGACGGTACCGTCGAGCGCGTCTTCGTTCGACGGATCGAGCGAGACGGCCTGCGAGTAGCAGGGGAGGGCGAAGTCCGGGCGGGCGAGCTCGTCGGCGTACCAACGGCCCATGAGCGTGTACATCGCGACCTTGTCGGCGCGGCTCTCGGTCGCGGCGACGGCCTCGTTGAGCGCGCCGATCGCCTCGTTCCAGCGAGCGTTCTTGCCCTTCGACAAGCGCTCGATCGCCGCGACGGTCGTGGCGTTGCGCGGATCCTCCGAGAGCGCCTGCACGTACGCGACGTAGGCGTTGTCCTCGTCCTTGAGCGCCGTCTCGTAGGTCTCGGCGATCTCGCGCAGCACCGCCGCACGATCGTGCGCGGTCTTCTCGCGATCGACCTTCTCGAGCAGGAGCTCGACGAGGCCCTCCGCATCACCCGAGTGGCGCTTGAGCTCCTCGAGGCCCGCGCGCGCGATGTCGTCCTCGGCGTCGATCTCGAGGATCTGCTTGTAGATGGCCTCGGCGCCCGCGTGATCCTGCGCGTCGCTCTCGAGCAAGCGCGCGGCGCGGAAGAGCAGGGCCTTCTTGGCGTCCTTGTCCTCGGCCTTGCCCGAGGCCTCGACGAGCGTGTCGGTCGCGAGCTTCCACTCCTCGGCGGGCACCGAGACGCGCTCGAGCGCTGCCGCGAGCTCCTCGTCCGCGGGCTTGTCGAGGAGCGCCTTCTTGGCCTTGTCGAACGCGCCCTGATCGAGCGTCTCCTTCTTGCGCGCCTCGGGCGGGATCGACGCGCGACCGATGCCCTCGAGCGCCTCGCGCAGCGCGGCCGCGCTCGCGTAGCGATCGCTCGGGCTCTTCGCGAGCGCCTTGAGCACGATCGCGTCGAGGTCCTTGCTCACCCAGCCGCGCGGCGCGACGGTGGAGGGTGCCTCCGGCTCGGTCGTGAGGTGCCGCGCGAGCACGTCGAAGCCCGACTCGCCCGAGAAGGGCTGCTTGCCGGTGAGCACCTCGTAGAGGAGCGTGCCGGCAGCGTACACGTCGGCCGACGGAACTGCCTTGCCGAGGCGCGCGTGCTCGGGCGCGATCGCCTTGGCCGAGCCAGCGACGGGGAACACGCCCGAGGTGCCAGCGCTGGAGGGCGCGCCGTTGCGCGACACGAGCCGATCGGCCGCCGCGTCCACGAGCACGCCGCTCGGCTCCGCCGGTCCCTTGTCGGACTGCGGGCGCACGACGAAGACGTTCTCCATCTTCACGTTGCCGTGCGCGAGGCCGCGCGCGTGCAGCGCCTCGAGCGCCGAGAGCACGCCGCGCACGATCGGGCGCGCCTCGTTGAAGTGCATCGGGCCGGTGCGCGCGATGCGTGCGCCGAGGAGCTGTCCCTCGACGTAGCTCGTGGCGACCCAAGGCCGACCATCGGACAGCACGCCGCTGCCGAGCACCTTGCCGAAGAGGCCCTTGTCCTCGAGCTGCGAGAGCGCGCGCTGCGCCACGAGCCAGCGACGGCTCGCGCCCTTGTCGCGCGCGTGCACGAAGCGCACGACCTTGAGCGCCGCGCGCTCGCCGTTCTTCTCCGCGAGGTACGTGATGCCCACGCCACCTTCGCCGAGCTTCTTGCCGACCTTCCAGCCGTCGACGACCGTGTTGGCCGCGAGGTCTTCGCCCGGCGTGGCCTCGTCCTTCACGCCCTTCTTCGAGAACGCCATCGCGTCGAGGAGCGCGGCGGTCGCGCCTTCGTCGGCGAGCCGCTCGACGAGCGCGCGCGCGAACGTTCCCTTGCCGCCGGTGCCTCCGACCTCGTCGGGAGAGAGGCCGAGGAGGTTCGTGGACATCGCCTTGAGCTCGTCGAGCTCGAAGAGGCGCTCGAGCTCGCTCCGCAGGTGTTCGGTCGTAGCGTTCATGATCTCTCGATCTCTCGACGGCAGGTGGGCTGGAGGGAAAGGGCCAGCTCAGGGGGGCCGGAATCCTACATGCCAGCCCTGGCGAGGCCAAGACTGCGCTGTGCTCCGCGGCTCGGGCGCTGAGGCGGTGGCTCGTGGCCGACACAGGCGCGACCCATCGCGGGATTGCGCAGACGGAGGCGGCCTGACACAACCGCGCCCGCAATGACGACCGTTCGATTTCTCCCCTCGGGCTTCGAGACGCAGGTGAAGGTGGGCACGGCCCTCGTCGACACGTGCGACGAGCATCCGGAGGCCGAGGTGCCGTTCTCCTGTCGCTCGGCGAGCTGTGGCACCTGCCGCGTGCGCGTGAAGGAGGGCATGAGCCTCCTCTCCACCGCCGCCGACGACGAGCTCGACGTGCTCGGCGTCTTCGGCGACGGCAAGGACGTGCGCCTCTGCTGTCAGGTCACGATCAAGGGCGAGGGCAAGATCGTCCTCGAGGTCGTCGAGCCCGAGTGATCCGTCGGGCGACGCGTCGCCCGTGTGGAATCAGGAGGTCGGGCTCGCCTTGGCCATGCGCAGGTACATCTGCGCGGCCTTGTGATCGGGCTCGATCTCGATCGCGTGCTCCCACGCCTTGATCGCGGCACCGCCATCGCCCTTCGCGAGCATCGTGACCCCGAGCGCGACCCACGCGGGCACGTAGCGCGGGCGTGAGGCCACGGCCTCTTCGAGTTCGAACTTCGCGGCGTCGAGGTCGCCCGACTGCCGGTAGAGGTTGGCGAGACGAAGGCGCAGATCCGCGAACGTGGGGCAGAGCAGCACGGCCTTGCGGAGCTCGTGCTTGGCGTCCGCGATCATGCCGACGTCGATGTAGGCCTGCGCGACCTCGGCGTGGAGGTTCGCGATCTTGCCCTTCACGAAGGGATCGAGCTTGCCCGGCGAGTCCGCGCCCTTGGCCAGTGCGGCCTGGTAGATCTTCTTGGCCTCGTCGTAGCGGCCGAGATCGTTGTACGTGACCGCGAGGTTGAGCGCGGCCTCGGTGTAGTTCGGGTTGATCGCGAGGGCCTCTTCGAACATCGCCTGTGCGGCGTCGAGGCGTCCGGCGTCGTGGTGGATCACACCCATCATGTTGTGGACGTCGGCGAAGCGGGCCTCCGGACGCTCCATCACCTGACGGAGGTACGGCTCGGCCTTCTCGAGCTCCCGCTTCTCGTAGTGCTCACGACCGAGCGCGAGGAGCTGCTTCGTGCGTTCATCCATGCGTGGGTCTCACTCCGGGTCCCGGTGGCGCACACCACGCGCCGCGGGACATCGAGCATAGCCCGAGGCGCTCGCCCCGATCCAAGTGCTTGGTCGGCCACGACCCTGAACGGCCATTCACGCTGGCCGTTTTCTTCGAGGCTGACGGTGGTGTCCCGCACGATCCGCCGCATGACCGCGCGCATCCGGTTGGGAGATCTGCTCGTGTCCAGCAACGTCGTCACCGAGGCGCAGGTCTCGGAGGCGCTCGCGAAGCAGAAGGAGACAGGGAAACGCCTGGGCGAGACGCTCGTCGCGCTCGGCTACGTGACCGAGCTCCAGGTGGCCCAGACGCTCTCGCACCAGCTGAGCGTGCCGTGGGTGAACCTCCAGCGCGTCGACTTCTCGCGCGAGCTGTTGAACCTCGTGTCGGCCGACATCGCCGTGAGCTCGCGCGTGGTGCCGGTCTACGTGCGGCGCGTGAGGCAGCAGGGCGAGGTGCTGTTCGTCGCCACCGACGATCCGCTCAACGAGCAGGCGCTGCTCGCGGTCGCGGCGCACGTGGGCATGCCGGTGAAGGCGATGGTCGCGAGCGCGCTCGATCTGAGGAACGCACTGCGCGTCTACTACAGCCGCGTCGTGTCGGCGCCCGAGCCGTTCGCGCCGCCGCCCCCGAGCCCCGAGGAGGAGCTCGAGATCGAGGTCGACGTGCCGGTGTCGGTCGTCCACTCGCTGCGGCCCGCGATGCGCGAGGCCCTCGCGGCGGACCCTCCCTCCGAGGCCGCGCCGATCCCCGCGACGCGGGTCAAGCCGCGCGCCAAGGACGAGCCGACACCCGCCGTCGGGACGCCTCGCGACACTCAGCCCACGGCCG